>DAIRFU010000023.1:0-11182 GCA_036794935.1 Kofleriaceae bacterium
ACCTCAACAACTGGCGCATGGCCGAGCTGCACGCCAAGGAGGCGCCGGACCGGGTCCGCGAGCTGGAGGCGTGGGGCGCGCTGTTCGACCGCACCGCGGACGGCCGCATCCTCCAGCGCAACTTCGGCGGTCACCGCTATCCGCGCCTCGCCCACGTCGGCGATCGCACCGGGCTCGAGCTGATCCGCTCGCTGCAGGACCACGGCGTCCACCAGGGCATCGACTTCCACATGGAGTGCACCGCGCTCGAGCTGCTCAAGGACGGCGACCGGATCGCCGGCGTGCTCGCCTACTGGCGCGAGACCGGCCGCTTCGTCGTGTTCAAGTGCAAGGCCGTGATCCTCGCGACCGGCGGTGGCGGCAAGGCGTGGAAGATCACGAGCAACTCGTGGGAGTACACCGGCGACGGCATCGCGATGGCCTACGAGGCCGGTGCCGAGCTGATGGACATGGAGTTCACCCAGTTCCACCCGACGGGCATGGTGTGGCCGCCGTCGGTGCGCGGCACCCTCGTCACCGAGGGCGTGCGCGGTGACGGTGGCATCCTGAAGAACTCGACCGGCGACCGGTTCATGTTCAAGTACATCCCGGAGCGCTTCGCGTCCGAGACCGCGGACACCGTCGAGGAAGCCAACAAGTGGCTGGCCGGCGACAAGGAGGCGCGCCGGCCCCCCGAGCTGCTCACCCGCGACGTCGTCGCCCGCTCGATCAACGCCGAGGTCAAGGCCGGCCGCGGCTCGCCGCACGGCGGCGTGTTCCTCGACATCGCGTCGCGCCGCCCGGCGGACTTCATCAAGCGCAAGCTGCCGTCGATGTATCACCAGTTCAAGGAGCTGGCCGAGGTCGACATCACGGCCGATCCGATGGAGGTCGGCCCGACGCTGCACTACTTCATGGGCGGCATCCGCGTCGATGCAGATAGCCAGATGTCGACGGTGCCCGGCCTGTTCGCGTGCGGCGAGTGCGGCGCGGGTCTGCACGGCGCGAACCGGCTCGGCGGCAACTCGCTCTCCGACCTGCTCGTGTTCGGCAAGCTCGCCGGTACCGGCGCTGGCGAGTACGTGCGCGGGCTGTCCGCCACGCCGCAGGCGCAGAACGATCAGATCCTCGCCGGCGTGCGCCACGCGACGGACATCCTGCGCCGCGAGACCGGGACGAACCCGTATCTCCTTCACGAGAGGCTGCAGGACACGATGCAGGCGAACGTCGGCATCATCCGCGTCAAGGCCGAGATCGAGAAGGCGCTCGAGGATCTCGAGACGCTCAAGCAGGAGGCCACGTCGATGAAGGCGCCCGGGACCAGCCAGTACAATCCCGGCTGGCACGAGGCGCTGGCGATGCGCTCGCTGCTCGCGACGAGCGAGATCGTCGCGCGGGCCGCGCTGATGCGCGAGGAGAGCCGCGGCGCGCACACGCGCGAGGACTTCCCCGGCGAGCGCGAGGAGTGGGTGCAGTACAACGTGATCGTCAAGAAGGGCGCCGCGGGCATCGAGGTCGAGAAGCGCAAGCGTCCCGATCCGCCGCCGCTGCTCAAGGAGATCGCGCACGCGAAGATCGAGGACCTCGAATCCGGCAAGGTGGGAGCCGACGCATGAGCAAGCGAACCTTCCGTATCTGGCGTGGCGACGCGAAGGGTGGCGAGTTCAAGGCCTACGAGGCCGAGGTCGATCCGGGCATGGTCGTGCTCGACGTCCTCCATCGGATCCAGGCGCACGACGCGAACGATCTCGCGCTGCGCTGGAACTGCAAGGCCGGCAAGTGCGGCAGCTGCTCGATGGAGATCAACGGCAAGCCGAAGCTGTCGTGCATGACGCGCATGAACAGCTTCGGGCCCGACGAGACGATCACGGTCCAGCCGCTCAAGACGTTCCCGGTGATCAAGGATCTGGTCACCGACGTGTCCTGGAACTACGAGGTGAACAAGCGCATCAAGCCGTTCACGCCGCCCAAGCCGCGGCCGGAGAAGGGCTACGTGATGTACCAGGAGGACGTCGATCGCGTGCAGGAGTTCCGCAAGTGCATCGAGTGCTACTTGTGCCAGGACGTCTGCCACGTGATCCGCGACCGCGACCGCAAGGACGCCTTCGTCGGCCCGCGCTTCATGATCCGGCTCGCGAGCCTCGAGATGCACCCGGTGGATACCGCCGACCGCATCCCCGAGATCCGCAAGGAGTACGGCTCGGGGATGTGCAACATCACGCGGTGCTGCACCGAGGTCTGCCCCGAGCACATCGGCATCACCGATAACGCCATCATCCCGCTCAAGGAGCGCGTGGTGGACCGCTACTTCGACCCGATCACGATCCTCGGGCGCAAGCTGTTCGGGATCCGGAAGCGAACGTGACCGAGCTGGTGCTCAAGGCGATCGCCGCCGACGGCATCCCGCAGGCGCTCGAGAAGGCGGAGCGCTACCGGCTCCTCAACGATCCGGCGCAGGCCGAGAGCATCTGCCGCGACGTGATCGCGGTCGATCCGGCGAACCAGGATGCGCTGCGCATGCTGATCCTCGCGCTCACCGATCAGTTCGTGGCGCAGGCGTCGGGGCCGGGGGCACGCGAGGTCCGCGACCACATCGGCCGGCTCGCGGACGAATACGAGCGCGCGTACTACACGGGCATCGTGTTCGAGCGCGAGACCCGCGCGTATCTCGAGCGCAAGAACGTCGTGCGCTCGGCAGCCTACGATGGCTTTCGCCACGCGATGGAGTGGTACGAGCGCGCCGAGGCGCTACGCCCGCCCGGCAACGTCGATGCGGTGCTGCGCTGGAACAGCTGCGTGCGCGCGATCGAGCGCGAGCGTCTCGAGCCGGAGTCGCTCGAGCCCGAGCTGCCGCTGGAGTGACGGTGCGGACGGTCGCGCCCGGCGTCGTCGTCGCGTTCGTCGCGGTGGCGGCCTGCAAGCAGCGCGATCCGGCCACGCCTCGCACGTGCGAGCCGCTCGCGGTCACCGTCGACGGCGTGCCGCTTCCGCCGGTCGGCCACGGGCTCGCGCGCGCGAACAACATGCACGGTGACGTCTCGTACGAGGTGCAGCTCACGAACCAACCGGGCGTCACGTGCGAGCAGCTGCTGAGCGAGGCCGGCCGCGCGGTACCCGACGGCGAGATCATGGTGCGCGCGTTCGCCGGCGGCGCGGGCCTCACCGGTCACGGCGTCGGCATCGACGCCCACTCGCAGATGGGCGGCGCGGTGACGCTGCTCGCGAAGCCGCGCGCGATCGGCGATCTGGTCGAGGTGTGCGTCGATCACATGTCGTTCACGCCGATCGCGGGAGCGTACAAGGGCACGCACGTCACCGTCTCCGGCCGCTTCGCGGGTGCGTACTGCGGCGAGATGACGTGGTGAGCCGGGCCGGCTGGACTTCATCGGTGCTACCCTGCGCGCGATGTCGCAAGCCGGCCGCGCCCCCAAGGCCACGTACGAGCTCGTCCTGCTCCCTGGAGATGGCATCGGTGTCGAGGTCATCGGCGACGCGCGAGCGCTGCTCGAGGTGATCGGGCCGGCGATCGGCGTCGGCTTCGCGCTCGACGAGATCCCGTGCGGTGGCAAGTACTACCTCGAGCACGAGACACGCGACTGGCCCGAGGGCGCCGAGGAGCGCTGCGCGGCGGCGGACGCGATCCTGCTCGGTGCGGTCGGCTGGGCCGGCGCCGACGGCGCACCGGTGACGATGCCCGACGGCAAGATGGCCGGCTACTCGCCGGTGATCGGCAACCGGATGAAGCTCGATCTCTACGCGAACATCCGGCCGGTCCGCTGCCTGCCCGGCATGAAGCACGGCATCTCCGGCCGGTTCCAGCCGGTCTGGAGCCCCGAGGCCGTCGACATGGTGATGATCCGCGAGAACACCGAGGGTCTCTACTCGGGCCTCGGCGAGCGCACCGAGGGCCGCGCCACCGACCTGCGCGTGATCACGCGGCGCGCCTCCGAGCGCGTGATCCGGCGCGCGTTCGAGGTCTCGCGCGATCGCGGCAAGGGCGCGCCCGCCGATGGCAAGAAGCGAGTGACCTGCATCGTCAAGCACAACGTGCTGTACGGCTGCCGGCTGTTCCTCGACGTGTTTCGCACGGTCGGCAAGGACTTCCCCGACATCGAGCAGGATGTCGCGATCGTCGATGCGTTCGCGATGTTCGTGTTGACGCAGCCCGAGCGCTACGACGTGTGCGTCACCACGAACATGTTCGGCGACATCCTCACCGACCTCGCGTCGGTGCTCCAGGGCGGCATGGGCATGGCGGTCGGCTGCAACGTCGGCGACAACCACGCCATGTTCGAGCCGATCCATGGCTCGGCGCCGCCGCTCGCGGGCAAGGATCGCGCGAACCCGATGGCGATGATGCTCGCGACCGCCGAGGCGCTCGGCTGGCTCGCGAAGCGCCACGCCGATGATCGCCTGGCGCGCGCGCGCAAGGCGATCGACGAGGCGATCGCCGGCCTGGTCGCGCGCGGCGAGCCGCTCACGGCCGATCTCGGCGGCACCGCGACGCGCAGCGCGGTCGCGACCGCTGTCCGTGATGACGTCGCCCGCCGGCTGTCGCACTGAATGAATCCTGTCCAGCCGAGTGCGGCGTCCAGGTAGATGACGCTGCGAGTGGCTGCAAGCGGTGTGACCTGCCCGCGATTCGTCGCGTTACCCGGCCGCGCGTACCGTCCGCGGCCACATGGGGAACAGGAACTGGATCGTCGGAGCACTCGCAAGCTCGGTCGCGCTGCTGGGATGTGGTGACCACTCAACGTCGGGAGGCGCGAGCAGCGCGCGCTCTCGCATGACCTCGGCGGCGGTGCCGCTCGCCGCCATGACGCCGGCGCGCAGCGCGATCGCGCTCGGCACCGCACCGCTCGCGGTCGACGAGGCCGGCGTGCCGCGCCTGCTCGATGGCGCGGGTGGGCCGGCACTGCCTGCCACCACGCCCGCGGAGTCGGCCGCGCTCCACGTCGCGCGCCTCGCGCCGGCCTGGGGCGTGCGCGCCGCGGCACTGCCGCGACTCGAGCCGATCGGTGACGTCGCGGTGCTCGGCGGCACGATCTCGCGCCTGCGCCAGCTCGTCGACGGGATCCCCGTCGATGGCGGCGAGCTGCGCGTGATGACCACGGGCGGCGGCGAGCTCGTCGCCGCGAGCGGCATCCTGCGCTCGACCGCCGCACCGCGGATCGCACCGCGCGCGGGCGTCGGCGAGACTGTCGCGATCGCGCGCGCCCTCACCGCGAAGTACACGGCGCCTTTCGCCGCGTCCGCGCTGAAGCGGTCCGCGCGCGTGGCGGCCGGACCCACGCTGTTCTCCGGCCGCGCCGGCACGCTCGATGTCTCGCTCGCGCGCGCGCGCCGGGTCTGGCATGCGGCGTCGCGGTCGCCCGCTGCGACGCTGACCGCCGCGTGGGTCGTCGAGGCGTACGCGAGCAACGCGCCGACCACGTCGACCGCAGGTGACGCGTTCCGCATGGTGATCGCCGACGACGGCCGCGTGCTCGACGAGCGCAACCTCGTCGCCGATGCCGCGTTCGAGTATCGCGTGTTCGCGGAGTCGACCGGCGAGATGCATCCGTTCGACGGGCCGATCGCCGATAGCACGCCACACCCGACGGGCGCGCCCGGCGCGCCGTTCCCGGCGTACGCGGCGTCCGCACTCGTGTCGATCGACGGGCTCAATCACCCGGCGTCGCAGACCGGCCCCGATCCGTGGCTGCCGGGCAATCGCGCCGAGACGATCGGCAACAACGTCGAGGCGTACGCCGACTTCAACGCACCCGATGGCCTGTCGTTCGGCGAGGGGTTTGCGCAACAGGACCAGCGGGACGGCCGGCAGGCCGAGCGAACGCGCTCGACCCGATGGACCGCGCGACGACGACCGGCAACCGCGTGTTCGATCGCACGTACGACTTCGGGCAGGAGCCGATGGCGAGCCAGGGCCAGCAGATGGCGGGCATCACGTCGCTGTTCTTCATCATCAACTGGATGCACGACTTCTGGTACGACGGCGGCTTCACCGAGGCCGCGGGCAACGCGCAGGACGCGAACTACGGCCGCGGCGGCGAGGACCGCGACGCGATCCTCGCCGAGGCGCAGGACAACGCGCTCGGTGGCTCGCGCAACAACGCGAACATGTCGACGCCCGACGACGGCCTGCCGCCGCGCATGCAGGTGTTCCTGTGGGGCGGCAAGGAGACCCGCTCGCTCACGATCGGCGCGCACACGCCGGACACCGGCTCGGCGACGTTCGGCCCGAAGAACTTCGACGTCAGCGGTAGCGTCGTGCTCGCGAACGACGGCGTCGATCCCGGCAGCGACGCGTGCACCGCCCTGCCCGCCAGCCCCGACCTGCACGGCAAGATCGTGCTCGTCGATCGCGGCGCCTGCACGTTCAAGACGAAGACGCTCAACGTGCAGAACGCGGGCGGCATCGCCGTCATCCTCGCGAACAACGCCGCCGGCGGCGCCCCCGGCCTCGCCGACGATCCACTGATCACGACGCCGATCACGATCCCGACCCTGTCGATCACCCAGGCCGACGGCGACCAGCTCAAGCTCGATCTCGCCTCGACCGTGGCGGCGACGCTGCACCGCGAGGTCGGCCCGGAGCTCGAGGGGACGCTCGACGCGAGCGTGGTCGCGCACGAGTTCGGCCACTACGTGCACCACCGGCTCAGCCAGTGCTCGACCGCGGCGTGCGGCGCGATGAGCGAGGGCTGGGGTGACTTCAGCGCGCTGCTCGTGGTCGCGCGCGATGGCGACGACCTGATGGGCGCGTATCCGATGGGCATCTACTCCACCCAGAGCTTCTCGTCGGACCCCGGCTACTTCGGGATCCGGCGCGCGCCCTACAGCGCGAACCACGCGATCAACGATCTGTCGTTCCGCCACATGATGAACGGCGAGGCCACGCCGACGACGCACCCGTTCCAGGTGCTCGGCAACAACGCCGAGGTCCACAACGCGGGCGAGGTGTGGGCGTCGATGCTGTGGGAGGGCTACGTCGCGCTCCAGCAGGCGGGCTCGTCGTTCGACGAGGTCCGCCTCAAGATGCGCCAGTACGTCGTCGCCGGTCTGCTCCTCGCGCCGCCCGACGCGACGCCGACCGAGATGCGCGACGCGATCCTCACCGCCGCCCGCGCGGCGAGTCAGGCCGACCACGACGTGCTCGCCGCCGCCTACGCGCGCCGCGGCTTCGGCAGCTGCGCGATCTCGGCGCCCCGCGAGAGCACGAGCTTCGCGGGCATCGTCGAGAGCACCGAGATCAAGGGCAACGCGGTGCTCGGCGCCGCCGAGATGGCGATCGCCACCTCGTGTGATGGCGACGAAGTCCTCGACGCGGGCGAGACCGCCCACGTGACCGTGCCCGTCGCGAACACGGGCCACATGGCGCTCGGCGCTGTGGTCGCGACGCTGTCGACCACCACGCCCGGCATCACGGTCCCCTCGCAGCCGGTCGCCATCGGCTCGCTCGCGCCCTATGCGAACGCGACGGCTGGCTTCGACATCTCGATCGATGCCTCGGTCACCGATCCCACGGCGGCCGATCTCACGATCACGCTGACCTCGACCGATGGCTGCATGGACACCCTCGAGCAACCGCTCACGTTGCTCGTCAACAGCGACGACGCGCCCGAGAGCTCGGCCACCGATACGTTCGATGCGAGCGAGTCGGTGTGGAGCGCGACGGCCGAAGATGGCGTGTGGTCACACGAGCGTCCCACCGCGCTCGATGGCCAGTGGTCCGGCGCCGACAGCGGTAGCCTCGTCGATGCGAGCCTGACGTCGCCGCCGCTGACCGCGGATGCGACCGCGCCGGTGACCATCACGCTCAGTCACCGGTACTCGTTCGAGTACTCGTCGGGCACGTACTGGGACGGTGGCGTCATCGAGGTCTCGACCGACGGCGGCACCACCTGGCAGGACATCGCGGAGCTCGTGGCGACGTCGCCGTACAACGCGACGCTGGGCACGACCGCCGACAACCCGCTCGGCGGCCGCGCCGCGTTTGGCCGCACGAACCCGCTCTATCCGGAGCCGGACACCCTGACGCTCGATCTCGGCACCCAGCTCGCCGGCCAGACGTTCCAGATCCGGTTCCGGATCGCGACCGATGTCGCGTCCGGTGCACCGGGCTGGGAGATCGATGACGTCGCGTTCACCGGGATCACCGGCACGCCGTTCCCGACCCTCGTCCCCGACGGTGGCTCGTGCGACGGCGGGGCGCCCGATGCGGGCATCACGCCCGACGGCGGCGACGGCAACCCCGACACCGGCGAGCCCGACGGCGGCTGCTGCCAGTCGAACCGCTCGCCCGCAGGCAGCTGGCTCCTCGCCCTCGGCGTGCTCGCCGTGATCGCACGCCGCCGTCGTCGGTAGGCCCGTCGCGCGGCGCAACGTCGGTGCCGGGGGTCGGACTCGAACCGACACTCCTTTAAGGGGAAGGGGCTTTTGAGACCCCCGAGTCTACCATTTCTCCACCCCGGCTCTTTCGGCGCGCTTTTTCTAGCACGAGCACGCGCCGAAACGACACACGCCGGCCACGAGGACCGGCGCGCATCACGATCAGAAGATTCTGATCGCCAGCGGCTTACATGCCGCCTTCGCCACCCTCGGCGCCCGACGCGTCGTCGGCCGGAGGCGTCGTCGCGTCCGAGCCGGGCTCGGTGCCCGTGGCATCCGAACCCGTCATGTCGCCGGCAGGCTCCGTCGCCGCCGAACCCTCGTCACCGCCGGCCGGAGCCGCCGGAGCCGCCTTCTTGCCACAGGCCGCAAGCGCCGAGCTAACCACAAACAGAACAATCGCGATCTTCTTCATACTCTCTAGTCCTCTGTTGGTTTGTTTCCGCTGCTCTGGCGCCTGCCAGTCAGCAAAAAATGAAACGTGTCTACATGCCCCCGCAGGGGTCCTCGCCGGCCGGAGCGGGCGGCATCGCCTCGGCGCCACCGTACGTGGTTCCGCCGGTGTCACTTCCAGCCTCGGTGGTCGTGCCGGTCGTGTTGTCCGGCGTCGTCGACTCCTGCGTGGCCTTGCCACCGCATGCCATCAGCGAGGCGGTCGTCATCAGTGCAAGCAAGATCTTCATCACGGGGTCTCCTGTGCTCTCGAGCTCAAGCCGGGGTGATCTCCGCAAGCGCGTCCTCGAGCTCGCGGCGAGCATGCTGATCGCCCCGGCGCGTGGCAACTTCGATGCCCTTGCGATAGATGTCCGCCGCGTCGTCCTTGCGACCGAGCGCGACGAGGGTGCCGCCCGCCATCAGGTAGCTCGGCACGTACTCGGGAAACTGGGTGATCAGGTCCTCGAACACGCCCCACGCCTCGGTGAGGCCGCCCTGGGCCTTGAGCTCCATGGCGAGCCCGTACCGAGGGAACGGGTCCGTCGGCGACTTCGCGATGAAGGTACGAAACGTTTCGAGGCGATCCATAAGCGAGTGGCCGAGGAATAACGGAGCATGCAGCTCGGCCTTACAGGGCTCGGACGATATCTCAGGACTCCGGGCCAAATGCCAGTGCTGAAACAACATTTCGTGGCGGGTGATCGTGCTACAAAGGGATGAGGGCCGGGTGCAGCGACCGTTCTACAGGTTCCTTGGTGTCGATCTCGGCGGAGGCCGAGGCAAGACGACCGCCATCGCGGAGCTCCGGAGCGCGGCGGGCGGCGGTGCCGAGGTCATCGAGGTCGCGACGCGCAGCGGCCGCCTGCCGTGGACCGACGAGACGTTGTTTGGCCGGCTCGCGATGCCCGATCCCGAGCGCGTGATCGCGATCGATGCCCCGCTCACGCAGACCGCGTGCGGCCGGTGCGAGCGGCCCGTCTGTCCCGGCACCGAGGCGTGTGTCGAGCCCGCGGTCGTGTGGCTCCGCACGACCGGCCGCGCGATCGTGCTGAAAGAGGACGAGGAGTCCCTCGGGGCCACGGGCGCCGGGGCCCGCGCGGTGACGCGGACGCGGGCCCAGCACGGCGCGCAGGCGCGGCTCGCGCCCTACGCGCATCGCGCGACCGACGTCGTGATGACGTACCAGCGCGGCCTGCTGCCGGTCTCGTCGCTCGGCGCCGCGAACAGCCAGATCACCGCGCGCGCCGGCCACCTCCGCCGCCGCCTTCAGGGCGCCGGCTATCAGCTGCACGGCAACCTGATCGAGGTATCGCCGGCGGCGACCGTCTCGGCGCTGTGCGGCGATCGCATCGCCCGCGGCTACAAGCGCGATGCCGATCCGTGGGTCACGCGCGCGACGATCCTCGAGCAGCTCACCGATCTGACGTTCGCGCCGCAGAGCCGGATGGCCCGCGAGGACGTGCTGCGCAACGATCACTGCTTCGACGCCGTGATCTCCGCGTACACCGCCTATCTGTGGGCTCGCGAGGGCTGGGAGCTGCCTGCCGGGGTGTTCGCCGACGACGGCTGGATCTTCTCGCCGCAGTGATCGCCGGCGCTCAGATCAGCGACTCGTAGGCGGCCGTGATCTCGGCGAACCGGCGCTCGAGCGTGCGGCGCTCGTCGACGCCGACCTCGGGACGTAGATCCGGGTGAAGCTCGCGCGCGAGCCGGCGGTACGCCCGCTTGATCGACTCGAGATCGGCCTCGTCGCCGACGCCGAGGAGCCGGCGAGCGGTCTCGCGCCGGGGATCGATCGCGCGCGTACGCGCGCTCCGCTCGGCGACCACGCCCTCGACATCGAGCGCGTCGACGCCGCGCAGGAAGTGGATGAACGCGAGCAGCCGGAACCGCGGCGTGCGCGCGAGCGACCAGATCTGATCGAGGCGGCGCGGCTGCGCGAGCGCGAGCAGCATGCGGCGATCGGCCTCGTCACAGGAGGCCGGCTCGGGCGCGAGCTCGGTCCGGACCGAGAGGCGGATCCCGGCCAGCTCGCGCAGCACGAGGTCGGCGAGCGTGCCATCGAGCTGCTGCTCGAGGTGCGTGCGCGCCCACGTCGCGAGCGGGAGCTGATGCTGCGCACCCGGCGGATACGCGGTGACACCGCCCTCGAACAGGACATCGACGCGATCGAGCGCGACCAGGCGCGCGAGGCGCCCGGCGAGCGTGCGGCGCGCGGCGTCGCCGTCCGCGAGCATGACCGCGCCGCGGCTGACCAGAACCTATCTCGCTGTTCCGGCCCATCGCGCACGTCTGGTGCAGAATGCCGCCGCATCGGCCGCCGACGCGGTGTTTATGGATCTCGAAGACGCGATGCCGCCGGCCGAGAAAGCCGCGG
>DAIRFU010000023.1:11192-20944 GCA_036794935.1 Kofleriaceae bacterium
CGAGCACGAAGACCTCGCCGCGATGTGACCCGGCGGTCGTGATCGTGAGGACGCCGCTCGCCGCCTGACGGCCGAGCCGATACAGAACGCGCACGAGCTCGCCGCGCCCACAGTGCTGGCGCTGGCGCTGGCTCGCGGCATTCTCGCCGCGCGGGCTCGAAGCATGGACCGCCACGACGCCATGGTTGATACCACCGGCGCGCGAGGGCAATTTTTCAGCGGAGCGAGGTGACGTTCATCGAGCCGAGACGGCCCGATGGGCGATCACATGAAGCCGGCCTTGCGGCGCTCGACGATGAACTCGATGACGACGTTCTTGACGTCCTCACGGAACTTGACCATGCCAGCCGCGATCTCGCGCAGGGCGGTCACGGCGGGCTTGTTATCGCAATCGACACCGGGAGTCGCGCCGCGCGACAGCTGGCGTGCGCGCTCCGCGGCCAGGATGACCAGTGCGAAGCGGTTGGGGACCTGATCCA
The DNA here is from genome assembly GCA_036794935.1 of Kofleriaceae bacterium. Lineage (GTDB taxonomy): Bacteria > Myxococcota_A > Polyangia > Haliangiales > Haliangiaceae > JABFXX01. The sequence continues at coordinate 11,672 of DAIRFU010000023.1, forward strand.
AGCAGTCTTCGACGGTAACGCGGGCCATGTGAGCGGCGGAACTTACCCTAGCGGCCTGGCATGTCAAGGGCGCGCTTGCCAGACGTGCATCTACCAACTACGCTGAGAACTGCGCCCCGATCCTGCCGGCAAGTAGGCTCGAACTTCCTTGGGTGCCTTAACTTATGCCTGTTCGCCCCCTCGTGCCTGCCGCGCAGCGCGGTCCCGTCCGTATCGAGCTCGACTGGGATGCCCTCGAGATCGCGGTCGAGCGTAATTCGCCGGACACGGACAGCTACCTCGACCTGATCTCGGGCCGGGTGCTCACGATCACGAGCGGCGACCCCGAGGCCACGCTCAACCGTCAGCAGGTCTCGGAGAACATCCGCAACTATCTGCGCGTCGAGCCCGCGTCCTCGCGCGAGCAATACCGCTGGATGGAGAAGTTCGTCGGCTCGGTGACCGAGGAGGGCCTGCGAGAGCGGCTGATCATCTCGATCGACGGCAAGGGCGCGTTTCGCCGGTTCAAGGACGTGCTGCTCGCGTATCCCGCCGAGCGCGAGCGCTGGTTCTCGTACCGGGCCGAGCTGCTGCACTGGCACATCCAGCAGTGGCTCGCGCAGCACGAGATCGGCGCGACCAACGAGCCGCCGTGGGGCACGGTCGAGCCGCCGACCGAGCTGCCGAGCATCGGCAGGCCCGTGGTGCACGGCACCGAGGCGCCCGGCGAGGCACTGCGCCGGCAGGCGCGCGACCTGATCGAGACGATCCCGGCGATCGAGCTGCCCACCGCGATCGCGTTCCTCGAGTTCCTGAAGCAGCGCAGCGCCGAGGCGCTCGCCAAGGAACATCGCGAGAACCTCGCGATCCAGGACGACGATACGAGCGGCAACGGCCACGGCGACGCGCCATGAACATGGTCGAGCTGCTCTCGACCCGGCTCGTCCAGCAAGCACCTGATCTCGAGGCCGACACGCTCGCGCAGCTGCGCGCCGAGCTCGCGGCCGTCGGCTCGCCGCTCGCGCTCGCGATCGCGCGCATCTACGAGCTCGTCGAGCGCGACCTCGTCGATCCGGCGATCGCCCTGCCCGCGCTCGCGGAGGCGTGCGCGACGCTGGTCGCCGGGATCGAGGGACGCGTCGACGAGCGCGTGCTCGAGGCGGCGCGTTACCAGATCGATACGCTCGAGCCGGTGCCCGATCGGCCCGCGCCGCCGGCGGGCCCCGACGTGCCGCTGACCTCGCTGCGCAAGAAGCCGTAGTACGGACCGAAAAATAGTGACCAGCTGCCGACCCGAGGTACGGGCCGCTGTACTCAGCCGCGCGCGGCGACCACGAACTTCAGGTAGCTCGCCTCGGGGAAGCCGGGCACGGTCGGAAAGTCGGGCGGCAGCGGCCGGCGATCGACGATCTGCAGCCGCGTGCCGGCGGCGTACGCGCCCTCCGCGAGGGCACGCTCGAACTCGTCGCTGCTCATCTTGTGCGTCGACGACGCGGCGGCGAGCAGGCCGCCGGGCGCGAGGACGTCGAGACCGGCGGTGATCAGCTCGGCGTAGTCGCGCATCGCGCTCCACGGCTTGCCACCGCGGGCCGCCGCGCTCGCGAACGCGGGCGGATCGACGACGACCATGTCGAACGTGCGACCGCGCTCGACGAAGCGCGCGAGCACCTTGAACACGTCGCCGACGATGTGCTCGGGCTTCTCCGGATCGAAACCGGAAGCGGCGAAGTTGCGGCGCGCACGCGCGTGCGCCTTCGCGGCGACGTCGATCGCGCACACCTCGGTGGCGCCGCCGGCCTGCGCGTACACCGAGATCGCGCCGGTGTACGAGAACAGGTTGAGGACGCGGCGGCCGGTCGCCCAGTGACGGACGGCGCGGCGGCCCTCGCGCAGATCGGCGAACAGCCCCGTCGACAACGGCGCGGTGACGTCGACGACGAACTTCAGATCATCTTCGCCGACCTCGAGCTCGACCGGTGCCGGCGCGCCGCGCACGAGCTCGGCCGCGACCTGGCGCGGAGCCTCGCCGCCGAGCGAGCGATAACGCCGCTGCTCGTAGATCGCCTTCGGCGCGAGCGCTTCCTCGAGCGCACCGTAGAGGTCGTCGCGTAGCGATGCGACCGCGGCCGAGTAGAGCTGCACCACGAGGTAATCGCCATAGCGCTCGACGACGACGCCGGGGAGGCCGTCGGACTCCGCGTTGACGAGGCGCGCGCAGCCGAGCTTGTCGAGCTCGATGACGCGCTTGCGCAGCGCGATCGCCGCGTGCACGCGCTCGCGGACGAGCCGGCCGTCGATCGCGATGTCCGGCTTCCGGACGAACACGCGCAGCGCGATCGCGCTGTCCGCATCGTAGAGCGCGCGGCCCACGAAGTCGCCGTCCGGGTCGATGAGGTCGATCGTCGTGCCGGGCTCGGGCGCGATCGGCCGCGGACCGAGCGCCTCTCGGTACACCCACGGATGACCGAGGCGGACGCGCTGGGCGACGTCGCCGGACAGGCGCACCGTGTTCTTGCGAACGATGGGCGCGCCGCGGGCGGGCCGTCGAGGAGATCTGCGGGGTTGCGCCATAAAGTTTCGGTAGACAGCCTCGTACCCCACGAGTACTGTCCGCCGCAACAACCCGCTGTATGAACGATCCTCGTCCCGTCGCCACGCTCGAGCCTGTCCGGTTCGGCGAGTTCCTGCTCCACCGCAACCTGATCACCGATGATCAGTGGCTTTGCGCGCTGGCCGAGCACTGGAGCGCCGGCTCGCGCCGGATGCCGATCGGGTCGACCATCGTCGCCAACGGGTTTCTCGCGCGCGACATCGTCGAGCGCGAGGCGCGCATGTTCCACGAGGATATCGACGTCGTCGAGGTCGTTCCGCGCTCGGAGCGCAGCACGATCCCGGCACTTCCCGTCCACCGCGCCTGACTCGTCGTGCAAGAATTGCGGTCAGGGGCCGCAATTCGTTGCTAAGCTCACGCCCCGTCTTCCCGGAGTCCCATGATGGCAGTCGATTCGACCAAACAGGGTGGCACTGCAGTTCCCGCCACGGGGACACCCTCGGCCGGCACCCCGAGTCCCACGGCGACGCTGACCGGCATGCCGGCGGTGACGGCGAACGGCACGAACCGCCGCAAGCGGCCCTCGTCGCTGCTCGCGCAGGCGGTCTCGCTGCCGTCGGTCGAGAGCTCGCTCGACGAGTTCATCGCGCGCGCGAACGAGACGCTCAGCGATTCGAGCAGCGCGTTCGACGCGGCTCGCACTGCCGAGAAGGAGCTCAAGCAGGAGGACGAGAAGCGCAAGGAGGCCGACGGGCTGCGCTGGAAGGCCGCCGAGCAGCAGATGCGCGAGAGCCACGCGCGCGAGGAGTCGCTGCGCCGCCAGCTCGATGGTCTGCAGGGCAAGCTCGCCGAGGCCGAGGCACGCGCCGCGGTCGCGAGCGCGGGCGGATCGCAGGACGGCATCATCGCCGACCTCAAGGTGCGCCTGACCGCCGCCGACGACCGCCTCCGCACCGCCGATGACCGGATCCGCACCGCCGAGGAGCGGGCGCAAGGTGCCGAGGAGCGCGCGAGCAACCTCGCGCAGGAGCTCGTCATCGCCAAGGCTGCCGCCGCGTCCGCGCCGGCCGCACCGGCGTCGATCTCGTTTCAGGATCCCGACGAGCTCGAGCAGCGGCTGCGCATCGCCGAGACCAAGGCGGCCAAGGCGCTCGCCGCGGCGAAGGCGGCGGCGGCGGGGCTCACCGTCAACCCGGCCGACATCGCCGCGATCGAGAGCGGCCTCGTCGTGCCGATGGAGACCGCCCAGAAGGGCACGAACTGGGGCCTCGTGTTCGCGGCCTTGATCGTCGGCGGCGCGATCGCGTTCGCCGCCGCGTACGTGCTCGTCAAGAAGAACGATACCGGCAACGCCGCGGCGAACGCGGCGCCCGCCACCCAGCCGGCACAGCCACAGACCGCCGCCCCTGCCCCGGCGCCGGTCCAGCCGACCGTGACGCCCATCGAGGAGCCGCCGGCGGCACAGCCCGCCGACACGGCCCATGCCGCCGCGCCCGAGGCTGCCCCGGCGCCGGAAGGCAAGGCCGCGGAGCCCGCCGCGAACGCCGCGAAGGCCGCGGAGCCCGACGCGAACGCCGCGACGGCCGCGGAGCCCGAGGCGAAGCCGGCGCCGGCCCCCAGGGCCGAGAAGAAGGCGGTCAAGCACGCGCCCGCGAAGCGCGTGAAGGCGGAAAAGAAGCCGGCCGGCGGCATCGCGGATCCGTTCGGCGACTCCACGCCGGCGCCCGCGAAGAAGAAGGCGACCAAGCCGGCCAAGAAGCCCGCCGGCGGCGGCATCGTCGACCCGTTCTAGGCGGCTCGTACCCTCACACACACACGGCGGCCTGCGGGTCGCCGTTTTTCGTTTGTGGGCGGGACCACGGGGGCCGCCATCGCGTGCGGTCGCGCACGACCTGGCGCGTCGATGACAGCCTCGGATGAATCTCGAATCTTCGTCGTTGCATCGAGGATACCGCTGCGATATTGACCCTCCCGCTACTCGCTTCCGCGTAGCAGGGGTTCCCCGTGAATCGCATCATCTTCTTCATCGCCATCGCATTTGTCGCGATCGCTCCCGCGTCCTCCGCGTGGGCCGACGATCCGGCGCCCTCGAAAGAGCAGCTCGACGCCGCCAAGAAGGCGTTCGGCGAGGGCAAAGCGTTCTACGACGAAGGCAAGTACGCCGAGGCGGTCGACAAGTTCAAGGAGTCGTACCGGCTCTCGCGCAACCCGCTGTTGCTCTACAACATCGGCTTTTCGCTCGACCAGGCCGGCCAGCGCGACAAGGCGCTGTTCTACTACCGCAAGTTCCTCTCCGACGCGCCGCCGAACGCGGCCCAGCGCAAGGACGTCAACAAGCGCGTCGAGGTGATCGAGAAGGAGAAGCTCGAGGCGGACCTGATGGGCACGTCGACGGCGACGCCGACCAACGCGGCCACGACGACGAAGACCGAGGCACCCAAGGCCGAGGTCAAGATCAAGCCGGCCGGCACGTACTCGGAGAAGGACTTCCAGCACCAGCTCGTCGACACGGCCCCGCCCGGCAAGCCGCTCGATGTCACCGCGTTCGTGCCCGAGGACTCGGGCTTCACGGTCACGCTCTACTACCGCGGCAGCGGCGACGCGAAGTTCGTCGCGAAGCCGATGAAGTGGCGCTACAAGGAGCTGGTCGCGCGCATCCCGGCGAGCAAGATGGCCGGCACCTCGGTGCAGTACTACCTCGAGGTCAACGACCAGGCCGGCACCACGATCACCAAGTCGGGCAAGTCGACGAGCCCGAACCTCGTGTTCCTCGATGCGACCGCGACACCGCGGTTCTACCCGGATCTCACCGACGAGGAGGAGCCGGCGATGACGGCCTCGCAGCAGCGCCGTCATGATGAGGAGGATCCGATCACCGGCGCGCACCAGGAGCTCGATCCCGAGGACCAGCACCAGGAGGTTGGCCCGAGCGAGCCCGCACTGCCGGGCAACGGGTTCCGCGATGTCGGCTCGTCGAAGTTCGAGAAGGCGAAGTGGATCTCGACCGGGGCGGCCGGCGTGCTCGTCGGCGCGTCGATCGCGACGTACTTCCTCGCCAAGAAGCAGGCGACCAACCTCGAGGCGGACTCGACCTCGTGCGGGACGCCCCCGTGCCGCATGTTCGACGCGGACTACGACCTCGCCGTGCAGGATGCCGGCAAGCGCTACACCACGATCCACCAGGTCACGATGGTGTTCGGCGTCGCCACGGCCGGCGTGGCGGCATACTTCTGGTATCGCCAGCTCACCGCGAAGAAGCACGGCGAGCTCAAGGTCGGAAACAAGAACAGCTCTCCGGAGACGACGTGGGCGATCACGCCGTCGCTCTCCGATGGCTTCACGGGTGCCGCGGCTGCGGCGCGCTTCTAGGGGTCGTCATGCGTAGCCTCCTGTTCCTCGCTCTGGCCTCGACGGTCACCGCGTGCTCCCCGTACGACCCGGACCTGGGTGACTCGCCGTTCATCTGCGGGCCCGCCGATCAGAACCCGCGCTGCCCCGATGGCTACGCGTGCCAGATGGACAGCAACGGTGTCGAGTACTGCCTCGCGCCGGCGGCCATGGTGCCGGTCGACGCCAGCAACCTCAACTGCGCCGACGACAGCATGCTCGAGCCGAACGACATGATCGGTCAGGCGTGGCAGGCGCCGAACCCGTTCCCGCCGACGCCGTTCAAGCTGTCGGGGTTGACGATCTGCCCGCCCGGCGACAAGGACAACTACTCGCTGACCGTGACGCAGGGCCAGAACCTCGAGATGCTCTTCGAGTATTCGGCCTCCGGCGCGGACCTCCAGGGAGCGATCCTCAACTCGACCGGCACGCCGATCATCATGGCGAGCGCGATGTCAGGCACCACGGGAACGAAGCGCGCGTACGTCGCGAACCTTCCCGCGGGCGTGTACTACGCGTCGGTCTACGGCCCGGTCATGGGCTCGACGACGACGAACAACTACCGCTTGACGCTCACGGTCACCGGACCCTGAGCCAGACGCTCAGGCGACCTGCAGCTTGATCGCCCATCGCCGGACCTCGGCGGTGAGCTCGTTGTCGTTGCCGGCGACCTGGGTCAGCCGGGCGAGCGCCACCCCGGCACCCGCGACATCGTGTTGGTCCCAGCACATCCTCAGCTCTAGCCTGAGAAGCGCGATCTGCTTGGCCTCGGCGTAGCTCATCGGATCCTCCTGACAAAGCGCCCAGCGTTAAATTCAGGGCCTCCACGGCACGGCGCAAGTTTTTGGACGCACGAGGGGCAGAAAGATTTCGACGTCGTCATGGGTACGACTCGGGTTCCACCCCAGGTGGGTGGTTTGACGCATCCCCTGGTTGCGGAGTACCTTGTCGAAAACCCGAGTGTTTTCTTTGGGGGAACCACTGGCATGAGCCGTATCGGAGAGCTGCTGGTCCGCGAGCGGATGCTCTCGCTCCAACAGCTTCAGCAGGCGCAGGACGAGGCCAAGCGCACCGGCAAGAGGCTGGGCGCCACCCTCGCGCGCCTGGGCTATGTCGACGACCAGCGGCTCACCCAGTTCGTGGCCAAGCAGTACAGCCTGCCCACGATCAACCTGTCCGAGATCGAGATCGACGCGGCAGTGCTCAAGCTCATCCCGCGCGAGATCTGCGAGAAGCATCAGGTCATCCCGATCCGTCGCAACGGACCGACGCTGGTCGTCGCGATGGCGGATCCGTCGAACATCTACGCGATCGACGAGCTGAAGTTCCTCACCCAGTACAACATCGAGCCCGTCGTCGCGTCGGAGGCCAGCGTGGAGACCGCGCTGACCCGCTACTACGACAAGGGTCCTGACCTCGACCAGATGGTCGGCGAGCTCGAGGTCGACGATGTCGACTTCTCGGCGATGACCGACGAGAGCGTCAACGTCGTCGATCTCGAGAACCAGGCCGGCGAGGCCCCGGTCGTCAAGCTGTGCAACGCGATCCTGCTCTCCGCGATCAAGAAGAAGGCGAGCGATATCCACGTCGAGCCGTACGAGAAGAGCCTGCGCGTGCGCTTCCGCATCGACGGCATCCTCCAGGAGGAGATGCGGCCGCCGCTCAAGCTGCGTAACGCGATCACGAGCCGCCTCAAGATCATGTCGTCGCTCGACATCGCCGAGCGCCGGCTGCCGCAGGACGGCCGCATCAAGCTGAAGATCGGCGGCAACAAGGAGATGGACTTCCGCGTCTCCGTGCTGCCCACGCTCTACGGCGAGAAGATCGTCATGCGTCTGCTCGACAAGTCGAACCTGCAGCTCGACATGACGAAGCTCGGCTTCGACGCCAAGCCGCTCGGCGACTTCAAGGTCGCGATCAAGAAGCCGTACGGCATGGTGCTGGTCACCGGACCGACCGGCTCGGGCAAGACGACGACCCTGTACTCGGCGCTGTCCGAGCTCAACACCATCGACACCAACATCTCCACCGCCGAGGACCCGGTCGAGTTCAACCTGCACGGCATCAATCAGGTGCAGATGCACGAGGACATCGGGCTCAACTTCGCGACCGCGCTGCGCGCGTTTCTCCGCCAGGACCCGAACATCATCATGGTCGGCGAGATCCGCGACTTCGAGACCGCGGAGATCGCGGTCAAGGCCGCGCTCACCGGCCACCTCGTGCTGTCCACGCTGCACACGAACGACGCGCCGTCGACGGTGTCGCGCATGCTCAACATGGGCATCGAGCCGTTCCTCGTGACTGCCTCGGTCAACCTGGTGCTCGCCCAGCGCCTCGCGCGCCGCATCTGCGTCGACTGCAAGATCCCGGCGGAGAAGCACCCCGAGGCGCTGCTCAAGATGGGCATGAGCGAGGAGCAGATCCGCACCGGCCAGATCATGCAGGGCAAGGGCTGCGGGACGTGCAACAACACCGGCTACAAGGGGCGCGTCGCCCTCTACGAGGTGATGTCGTTCACCGATCCGCTCAAGGAGCTCGTGCTGCAGGGCGCCTCGGCGGCCGAGCTCAAGACCGAGATGATCCGCGGCGGCACGCAGAGCCTGCGGCTCGCCGGTATCCAGAAGATCCTCGAGGGCGTGACGACCCCCGAGGAAGTCCTCCGCACCACGGTCGACGATTAGGGATCGAGCTCGATGGCCCAGTTCAACCTCCAGGCGCTGCTCAAGGCGATGCTCGACAAGGGCGCGTCCGATCTCCACATCACCGCGAGCTCGCCGCCGCGGCTGCGGATCGACAACGAGCTCGTGCGCCTGCAGACCGATCCGCTCACGCCGGTCGACACCAAGACGCTCTGCTACTCGGTGATGAACGACTCGCAGAAGCTCCGGTTCGTGGAGGACCTCGAGATCGACTTCTCGTTCGGAATCCGCGGACTCGCGCGGTTCCGCGCGAACGTGTACATGCAGCAGTCGCACGTCGCCGGCGCGTTCCGGCTCGTCCCTTACCAGATCATTCCGCTCGAGGATCTCGGACTGCCGGGGGTCGTCACCGATCTGTGCGAGAAGCCGCGCGGCCTCGTGCTCGTCACCGGCCCGACCGGCTCGGGCAAGTCGACGACGCTCGCCTCGATGATCGATCGCATCAACACGCGGATGCGCGGCCACATCGTCACCGTCGAGGACCCGATCGAGTTCCAGCACGCCCACAAGGCCTGCCTCGTCAACCAGCGCGAGATCGGACGCGACAGCCAGTCATTCAAGCGCGCGCTCAAGTACATCCTGCGCCAGGATCCCGACGTCGTGCTGATCGGCGAGATGCGCGACCTCGAGACGATCGAGGCCGCGCTCTCGGTCGCC
>DAIRFU010000023.1:20954-22496 GCA_036794935.1 Kofleriaceae bacterium
CGAGACCGGGCACCTCTGCTTCGGCACGCTGCACACGAACAGCGCGGTGCAGAGCATCAACCGCATCGTCGACGTGTTCCCGTCGCACCAGCAGGCACAGATCCGTGCCGTGCTGTCGTTCGTGCTCGAGGGCGTGATCTCGCAGACGCTGATCGCGAAGCAGGGCGGCGCCGGTCGCGTGCTCGCGGCCGAGGTGATGGTGCCGAATGCCGCGATTCGCAACCTGATCCGCGAGGACAAGCTCCACCAGATCTACTCGCAGATGCAGATCGGACAGTCGAAGTTTGGCATGCAGACGATGAACCAGTCGCTGTGCGACCTGGTCACTCGCAAGGTGATCTCGCTCGAGGATGCGCTCGGTCACTCGAGCGAGATCGACGAGCTGAAGACCATGATTTTGAACTCCGGCGGTTCGCTCGGCAGCCATGCAGGCCCGGCGAACGCCCCGAGCCGACGGTGAGGAGCTGACATGGCGAAATTCTCCTGGGAAGGCACGACGCGGGCAGGAGAGAAGCGCCGTGGCGTGATCGAGGCGGAGAGCCGCGCGATCGTCGAAGACCGTCTGCGCGGCGACAACATCTCGGTGTCGAGCGTGCGCCGTGAGGGCGGGCTCGGCGACATCCAGATCCAGATCGGCACCGGCGTCACCTCGAAGGACCTGCAGATCTTCACGCGCCAGCTCGCGACGATGATCGACGCCGGTCTGCCGCTCGTGCAGTGCCTCGACATCCTCGCCGCGCAGAGCGAGAACAAGTCCTTCAAGAAGATCCTGAGCAGCGTCAAGAGCTCGGTCGAGCAAGGCGCCACGTTCTCGGACGCGCTCAGGCGGCACCCCAAGGTGTTCGACGAGCTGTACGTGAACCTGGTCGCGGCCGGCGAGATCGGCGGCATCCTCGACACGATCCTGAACCGCCTCGCGACGTACATCGAGAAGGCCGTCAAGCTGAAGGGCCAGCTCAAGAGCGCGATGTACTACCCGGCGGGCATCCTCGTCGTCGCCGTCGCGGTGATCGCGGTGATGCTCGTCAAGGTCATCCCGACGTTCGAGGCGATGTATCACGACATGGGCAACGCCGAGCTGCCCGGCGCGACGCAGTTCGTGATCAACCTGTCGCACTCGTTCCTCGACAGGTGGTACCTGTTCGCCGGCACGCTGTTCGCGCTCGTGTTCGGCACGATCGCGGCGCGGCGCACCGAGGGCGGCCGCCTGGCGATCGATCGCCTGCTGCTGCACCTGCCGGTGATCGGCCCGGTGCTGCGCAAGATCGTCGTCGCGCGCTTCACGCGCACGCTCGGCACCCTGCTCGCCTCCGGCGTGCCGATCCTCGATGCGCTCGACATCTGCGCGCGGACGTCAGGTAACCGCGTCGTCCAGGCCGGCATCCTGCGCGCGAAGGAGAAGATCTCGCAGGGCCACGACATGGCGGGGCCGCTCGCCGAGTCGAAGGTGTTCCCGACGATGGTCGTCCAGATGATCGGCGTCGGCGAGCAGACCGGCGCGATGGATCAGATGCTCCAGAAGATCGCCGACTTCTACGAGGA
>DAIRFU010000347.1:0-7629 GCA_036794935.1 Kofleriaceae bacterium
GTGTGGATCTGCAACGACGACTAAGAGCAGGAAGAAAAAACGCGCTACGAAGGCGTGCTCAAGAACCTCGAGCAGGCGATCGACAAGCTCCAGCTCGGCAACGTCGGTCCGGTGGGCAGCAAGGGCATGGTCGTGTCGTACTCGACGGGCGCCGAGATCAAGGTGCCGATGGGCGACCTCAAGGCGATCACCGGTGCGGCGCTCGGCAGCCAGAAGGACTACGCGACCAAGCTCGGCACCGACATGGTGCAGGGCATCACGACGGCCGTCGCCGAGCTGTCGAAGGTCTCGACCGCGCGCAAGGCGCTGATCGTGATCGGCGACGGCACCGACACCGCGCCGGATATCGCGAAGGGACAGCTCGCCGATCTCAAGAAGCAGGCGAGCAAGCAGAACATCCAGACGTTCGCGATCATCTACAAGTGCCCGATCTGCGAGGAGGGCGCGGTGATCACCACGATGATCCCCGGCGCCAAGACGGTGAACTCGATCGACGGCATCGCGAGCGAGCTCAACGCCATCGTCGCGCGCATGTCGGATCGCTATTACGTCACGTTCGCGGGCTACGACGAGAAGCTCAAGCAGGGGCTGCCGTGGGATGGCAAGGAGCACGACCTGACGATCAAGATCGATCAGCAGGAGCTCGAGCCCATCGCGCTGACGCTCGCGCCGGTCTGGAATCCGCCCGAGGAGGGTGGGTTCCCGTGGCTCGTCGTGATCCTCGTCGTCGTCGGCTTGATCCTGCTCATCATCATCGGCGTCAAGGTGTTCGGCAAGAAGGGCGAGGAGGCGCCGGCGATGCCGATGCCGATGCCGATGCCCGTACCGATGCCGGGCATGCCGATGGCCGCGCCGCCCAAGCCGGCGGGTCCGATGAAGACGGTGATGATCGGTGCCGGTGGTGATCAGGATGGGTTCCCGGTCGTCGGCTGGATCGTCGCGCTCAACGGCACAGACGCCTACCGGACGCAGCGGCTCAAGCCCGGCATGACGAAGATCGGGACCGCGCCGCCGGCCGACATCGTCGTCAACGATGGGTTCATGAGCACGGAGCACTGTCAGATCCAGTCGTCGCCTGCTGGGTTCGTGCTGGTCGATAACGGCGCGACGAACGGCTGTTACGTCAACGACCGCAAGGTGCAGAAGCACGAGCTCGTCGACAACGACGTGATCACGCTCGGCAAGACGAACTTCAAGTTCAAGTCGATCAACTAGGCGATGTCCACGGGTGTGCTCATCGGCCTCATCGTCGGCGGGGCGGTCCTCGTCCTGATCGTGATCGCCGTCGCGGCGAGCCGGAACGGCAAGCCCACGCAGCAGAAGGTCTGCGGGGGGTGCCGGCGCGTGATGCTGCCGGCGTGGTCGAAGTGCCTGTTCTGCGGCTGGGCGCCGGTCGCGCGCCTCGAGTTCATCCTCGGGCCGATGGCCAACCAGACGCTGCCGCTCGCCGGCGAGGTCACGACGATCGGCTCGGTGGCGGGCAACACGGTCGTGCTCGCCGACCCGGCGGTGTCGCGCAAGCACGCCGGAATCCGCAAGGTCGACAGCAACTACGAGCTCGCTGACCTCGGTTCGACGAACGGCGTCTACGTGAACGGCCACAAGGTTCCGAAGAAGACACTCGAGCCCGGCGACATCATCCGCGTCGGCAACACCGAGGCTGTGTTCAAGCGCGAGTAGGGGCGGCACGTGGTACGATGCGCCAACCTCGATGGCACGCTTGATTTTCCGGGACAGCCAGGGCCGGGAGGGAACGGTCGAGCTGTCGCCCGCCGATACCGTCTTCGTTGGCCGCGGGCTCGAGTGCGCGATCCGCACCGACGACGGCATGGTGTCGCGGCGCCACGCTCAGTTCCGTAACGAGAACGGACGCTTCGTCGTCGAGGATCTCGGCAGCGCGAACGGCACGCACCTCAACAACAACCGGGTCCAGAAGCAGGTGCTCGGCCACACCGACATCGTGCAGTGCGGCTCGCTCGTGATCCGGTTCCTCGACGACGGCGGCATGCAGGCCGCGCCCCAGCCGGGCGGTGCACCACCGCCGAAAAAGGGCGGCACCATGGTGCTCGATCGCGGTGCCGGTGGCGATCCGGCGGCCGGCGGCTTCGGCGGTCCACCCAGCTACGGCGCACCGGCCGGCGGGGCGGGCGCGCCTCCGTACGGCGGTCCACCGGGGTACGGGCAGGCGCCCACCGGCTACGGCGGACCTCCCGGCTACGGTCCGCAGAGCGGCACGGCAGGCGGTCCGCCGCCCGGCCAGGGGTCGGCGGCGAACCTCGGCCACGCGTCGACAGCGTACGGCGGTCCGCCCGCCGCACCGGGCTACGGCAGTCCGCCCGCCGCGCCGGGCTACGGCGGTCCGCCCGCCGCGCCGGGTTACGGCGGCACCGGTGCCGGCATGCCGCGTCCCAACGGCCCGGGCTACGGTCCGCCGGCGATGCCGGGCGGTGGCAGCTTCGGCGGCGCCGCCGGGCCGGGCCCCTCGGCGCCCGGTGCAGGCGCGCCGAACCTGCCGTACGGCGGCCCTCCCGGCATCCCGGGCAGCAGCGGCCCGCCGGGTAGCGCGAGCTTGTTCGGCGGCGGTCGGCCCGGCTTCGGCGGCTCGGCGCAGAGCGCGGGCGGCTCGTCCCCCGGCGCCGCGGCGTTCGGTGGTCCACCGGGGATGCCCAGCGGTCACACGAATCCCGGTGGCGCGAGCCCCTACGGCGGTCCGCCCGCCATGCCCGGCGGCCCGCCGGCAATGCCGGGCAACGATCGGCGCGACCCCAGCATGTTCGGTCGCCCCGGCGCGCAGGGCCGCCCCGTCGACGAGGCGGAGAAGAAGGTGCTCGTCGATCTCGGGCTCGAGTTCGATGCGCAGAAGGCCGATGGCGAGATCAAGTCGCTGCGTGCCGAGCTCGACAAGGCGACCACGAGCTACGAGCGCGAGGTCGCCGACGGCAAGCGCATCCGCGCCGAGTCCGCCTCGCTACGCGAGCGGATCGAGGAGCTCAAGGCCGCGGTCAAGGATCGCGAGGATCAGGTCGCCGCGCACGATCGCGTCGCGGACGAGCTGCGCGACGAGCTCACCCAGATGCGCAACGAGATGGCGAAGCTGCGCGGCGAGATGGGCGAGATGGCGGAGAGCGTGGCGACGCGCGAGCGGCAGGCGGCGAGGGCCGAGGAAGACGCCGCGAAGATCCGCGACGACATGGAGGATCTGAACCGCCAGCTCATGGAGCTGTCGCGGACCAAGGACGAGGGCTGGAAGAAGCTCAACCAGCAGCTCACCGAGATCGAGCACCTGCGCGAGGTGATCAACGAGCAGGAGCGCATGCTCGAGGAGCGGCGCGTCGGGCTGATCTCGCAGGAGGAAGTGATCAAGGAGCTGCGTGCCGACAAGGAGCGGACGATCAAGCAGGTCGCATCGCTCAAGGCGGAGCGCGACGAGGCCGCGACGCAGGCATCGCGCGCGGCCGCGAACCTGACCGCCGTCGAGGAGGAGAATCGCCGGCTCGGGCGGCTGCTCGTCGACGCGCAGAGCGATCAGGCACGCGGTGGCGGCGGAGCCGATCAGATGATGCGGCTGACGACCGACATGAAGGACCTGCGCGTCGAGCTCAAGAAGCTCGAGGCGGATCGCGAGCGGGTGGGCGAGCAGTACGAGCTCGCCGAGCGCGATCGCGAGAAGCTCGAGGGCCGGCTCGCGCAGGTCGAGGTCGAGCTGCAGGAGACGCAGCACGCGAAGGCCGCCGCCGAGAGCGCGCGCAACGTCGCCCAGGAGGCGCTCGCGAAGGCCGAGGTCGCGCGTCACAAGGCGGCCGAGGAGGCACTGAACGCGGCGAAGGCGCGCGATCAGGCGTCGACGGGCGGCGAGGATGCGCGGCGCGAGGTCGAGAAGCTGAAGAAGAAGATCGCCGAGCTCGAGGCCGCCGCGAGCGCGACGCCCGGTGCGGTGCTCGATCCGGCCGAGGTCCAGCGCGAGCGCGAGGCCGCCGAGCGCAAGCTCAAGGAGGCGCAGGTTCGCGCCGAGCAGGCCGAGCGCGCGCAGAAGGCGCTCGAGGCCGCCGTCGAGGCCGCGAAGACGGATGCCCAGAAGGCGCGCGACGAGGCGGGCCGCGCGAAGGCCGCCGCCGAGTCCAAGGACAAGGCGATGATCGAGGCGGCCGGTGGTGCGCCGGTGGCCGCCGCGGGCGAGCTCGCGGTCCGCGCGCGCGAGGTCTACGAGTCGATCAACGACATCCTCTCGGAGATGCGCAACAACATGATCCTCGTCCAGGGCGAGCTGCCGAACCTCTCGGCCGACGGCGAGACGATGCAAGCGGTGAGCGATGCGGTCGAGGCGCTCGTCGACAGCGCGGAGACCGCGAAGGGCGCGCTGCGCGGGCTACGCGATCTCGCCGAGACCAAGTGAGCAGGGATGAATAACGAGCACAAGCGCAGCAGCAAGGCAGAGATCGAGGACCTGATCCGGGCGCGCTACTCGCTGATCTGGATCACGACGCCGGAGGAGGAGCGAGTCGAGGAGTCGCTCAAGAAGCTCGCCGTCGAGCGCGAGATGCGCCTCGAGGTGTGGTCGATCACCGAGGGCTTCAAGACGCTCGCGAACGGCCAGGGCACGCGCGACGTCAAGGATCCGATGAAGGCGATCGATCACGTGCTGCGCAGCGAGGGCAAGGCGCTGTTCGTGCTCCGCGACTTCCACCCGTTCCTCAAGGAGCCGGCGGTCGTGCGCCGGCTGCGCGACGCCGCACGCGAGCTGCGCAACACGCGCAAGACGCTGGCGGTGATGTCGCCGGTCACCAAGGTGCCGCCCGAGCTCGAGAAGAGCATCTCCGCGATCCTCGACTGGGAGCTGCCGAACCGGCAGGAGATCGAGGGCGCCGCGCGCCGGGTGATCCCGAGCCTGCCGGCGGCGACGCAGCAGGTGATCGAGAGTGACCCGACGTTCATGGAGCGCGTCGTCGAAGGCGCGCTCGGCCTCACGCTCGTCGAGGCCGAGAACGTGTTCGCCAAGAGCGCGGTGCGCACGCACACGTTCGACCTCGACACGATCCTCGAGGAGAAGAAGCAGATCATTCGCAAGAGCGGCCTGCTCGAGTACTACGAGCACCGCGAGGAGTTCTCCGACGTCGGCGGCATGGAGATCCTCAAGGACTGGCTGGTCAAGCGGCGTAACGCGTTCAGCTCGCGGGCGCGCGATTTCGGGCTGCCGCTGCCCAAGGGCATCCTCCTCATCGGCGTGCCGGGCACCGGCAAGTCGCTGACCGCGAAGGCGGTCGGTGCGCTGTGGCAGATGCCGCTGTTGCGCCTCGACGTCGGCAAGATCTTCGGCGGCCTCGTCGGCAGCAGCGAAGAGAACATCCGCATGGTGATCAAGACGGCCGAGGCGATCGCGCCGGCGATCCTGTGGATCGACGAGCTCGAGAAGGGCTTCTCGGGCACGCAGTCATCGGGTCAGACCGACGGCGGCACCACGTCGCGCGTGTTCGGCACGTTCATCACGTGGCTGCAGGAGAAGACGACCCCGGTGTTCGTGATCGCGACCGCGAACAACGTCCACCAGCTGCCGCCCGAGCTGATGCGCAAGGGCCGCTTCGACGAGATCTTCTTCTGCGACCTGCCGGACCGCGAGGATCGTCGCCAGATCCTCGACATCCACCTGCGCAAGAAGAGCCGCGACCCCGGTCAGTTCGACATGGACAAGCTGATCGACGCGACCATCGACTACTCGGGTGCCGAGCTCGAACAGGCGGTGATCGCCGCGCTCTACGACGCGTTCGACACCGGCAACGACCTGACGACCGAGGGCCTGGTCAAGACGGTCAGCGAGATCGTGCCGCTGGCGATCACGATGCGCGAGATGATCGAGTCGATGCGCGAGTGGGCGCGCACGCGCGCGCGGATGGCGTCATCACGCGCGAAGGTGGCGAAGAAGGAGGGCTGGATGGCGCGGTACGGCGCGCCGACCGCGAACCTCGGCGACAAGGGCCCCGAGCCGGCCGACGACGACGGCGGACGGAAGCTCGAGCTCTGAACCGCCGTATAACGGGAGACCCATGTCGCATTTCACCAAGTGCGCCCTCAAGATGACGAACCGGGCGGCGATCAAGAAGGCGCTCGAGGACCTGCAGTACACGTTCACCGAGGCCGAGCAGGGCCAGTCGGTGACGGTGCGGGGCTACCGCGGCGACAAGCTCCAGGCCGCGATGTCGATCGACATGGGCCGCTACGACGTCGGCGTGATCGATAACCAGGACGGCACGTACGACATCACGGCCGACTGGTGGGGCGTCGAGACGACGAAGGGCGTCTCGGAGGAAGAGTTCAAGAACAAGCTCTCGCAGCGCTACCAGTATCACAACGTCGAGCAGGCCTGCGAAGACAAGGGCTACTCGGTCGAGGAGGAGGTCAACGAGGAGGACGGCTCGATCCGGCTCGTCGTGCGAAAGTGGGTGAGCGAATGAGGAAGCAGGACATCGAGATCGTCATCAACGAGAAGGGCGAGGTGACGTTCCAGGTCAAGGGCGTCAAGGGCGCCAGCTGCCTCGACGAGACGAAGTTCCTCGAGGCCGCACTCGGCGGCGAGGACGCGGTCGTCGACCAGCAGAAGACCGGCGAATACTACGAGCAATCCGAAGGTTACGTGTCGGCGTGGGCAGGGGAAGACAAGGACGAGTAGGGACGTAGAAGGACTGCGTGGCAACCGACGACACCCCACCGGACGATACCCCCGAGCTCAGTGACGAGCTCGCGCGGAAGTACGATCCCGAGCGCCTGCTCAAGCTGCTCGCGAAGAAGGCGGGCAAGG
The DNA here is from genome assembly GCA_036794935.1 of Kofleriaceae bacterium. Taxonomy (GTDB): domain Bacteria; phylum Myxococcota_A; class Polyangia; order Haliangiales; family Haliangiaceae; genus JABFXX01. The sequence continues at coordinate 6,791 of DAIRFU010000347.1, forward strand.
GGGAGGCGCTCGACGCGTCGCTGCGCGCGAAGTACGAGAAGCGGTTCGGCGTCGACCTCGGTCACGTCCGCGTCGTGACCGGCGAGTTCGCCGAGGAGTTCAACCGCAAGCGTGACGCATACGCGGTCACGGTCGGCTCGACCGGCACGATCTTGATGGGCAGCTCGCCCGACAAGGCGGCCGGCACGCGCGCGGGTGAGGCGCTGCTCGCCCACGAGCTGACGCACGTCGCGCAGGCGCAGCGCGGCCTCCACAACCGCGGCCGGACTGCGGACTTCACGCACGCCGACGAGCTCGAGGCGCACGAGGTCGAGCACGAGGTCGAGCAGGGCAACCCGGAGGGACAGGGCGCGTCCGCCAGCGCGGCGAACCAGGCGCAGGCGGAGAAGCAGGCGGCGGAGCGGCAGAAGGACGCGATCGAGAAGATCAAGGCGCGGGTCCTCGAGATGATGGGCGAAGCCGCGCGAAATCAGTATTTACGCAACGGCGCCACGCGCCGTCCGTAAGGGGTATTCTTCGAGGGTGAGCGATCTCAGCGCCGACGCAGGCGTCGTCCAGTCGCGAGTCCAGCTCGAGCGGCTGGTCGCCGACGACGAGCTGGCCGGTCGCACGATCGCCGGCTTCTCCGCGCCGTCGGTCGGGCTGCGCTCGATCGACCTCGACGGCGTGACGCTCGAGCGCCTCGACCTGCGGGGCTGCGACGGCGAGGATGCGCGGCTCGAGCGCGCCGAGCTCCGCCAGAGCGATTTGCGCACGTCGCAGTGGAAGGGCGCGCTGTGGCACCGCGTGCGCGCGAAGGACTGCGATCTCACCGAGCTCGATCTCAGCGGCGCCCAGAT
>DAIRFU010000348.1:0-7601 GCA_036794935.1 Kofleriaceae bacterium
GGGCGAGGAGGTGTCGGTGAAGGGCTGGCTGCGCGCGATCGACCACGGGAAATGGGGCGACGTCGCCGGGATCGGCGGGGCGGTCACGAGTGTCAGCTACCGCGTCACCGATCGGACCGGCAACGAGATCGCGAAGGGCTCGATGCCGGTGTCCGCGGTCGGCGGCTTCGACACGACGTTCACGCTGCCGAAGACGCCGAACCTCGGCTACGCGAACATGTACCTCATCGCGCACGGCAGCATGGGGGGCTCGTTCTCGCACACGTTCCAGATCGAGGAGTTCCGCCGCCCCGAGTTCGAGGTCTCCGCGCAGGCGAGCCCGGGCCCGTTCGTGATCGGCGGTGGCGGTGACGTGACGGTCGACGCGAAGTACTTCGCCGGCGGCGCGCTGCCGGGGGCGCCGGTGACCTGGTACGTGAGCGCGCAGCAGACGAGCTACACGCCGCCGAACCGCGATGACTACACGTTCGGCACCTGGCAGCCGTGGTGGGGCTACCGCGACTGGTACACCGACGATCAGAACCGAGCATACAAGCCGCAGCCGAGCTGGAATCACGAGGGCAAGACCGACGCGCTCGGCGAGCAAACGCTGCACCTCGACTTCTTGTCTGCGAAGCCCGCGATGCCGTTCACGGTCACCGCGAGTGCCAACGTCAGCGACGTCAACCGCCAGACCTGGAGCGCGTCCGCCACGATGACCGTGCACCCGTCGACCGTGTACGTCGGAGTCAAGACCAAGCGGCCGTACGTCGAGAAGGGCACTCCGTTCGACGTCGACCTGATCGCGGTCGACATCGACGGCAAGGCGATGCCGGGCACGAAGATCGAGGTCAAGACCGTGCGGCTCGACTGGGAGTACAAGAACGGCCGCTACAAGACGAAGGAGGTCGATCCGCAGTCGTGCGTCGCGGTCGCCACGACGAGCGCGGTGCCGTGCCGGTTCACGACCGGCAAGGGCGGCACGTACCGGCTGGTCGCCACCGTCATCGACGACAAGGGCCGCGCGAACCAGACCACGCTGACGTACTGGGTGGCCGGCGGCGAGAACCCGCCCGCGCGCGAGGTCGCGCAGGAGATCGTGCAGCTGATCCCCGACAAGAAGGAGTACACGCCGGGAAACACGGCGGAGCTGCTCGTGCAGGCGCCGTTCTATCCGGCCGAGGGCGTCGTGACGTGGCGGCGCAGCGGCATCGTCAAGACCGAGCGCATCACGCTGACCGGACCGACGGCGACGCTGAAGGTGCCGATCGAGGACCGGATGACGCCGAACCTCTACGTCCAGGTCGATCTCGTCGGCATGGCGGTGCGCGCGAACGAGCACGGCCAGCCCGATCCGACGCTGTCCAAGCGGCCCGCCTACGCGGTCGGCGCCATCAACTTGCCGATCCCGCCGCGCCAGCGCGCGCTCGCGGTCACGGTGACGCCGAGCGCGGCCAGGCTCGGTCCGGGCGAGTCGGCGACCCTCGCGCTGCAGGTCAAGGACGCCGCCGGCAAGCCGGTGGCGAACGCCGAGGCCGCGGTCGTCGTCGTCGACGAGGCGGTGCTGTCCCTCACCGACTACCAGTTCGCCGACCCGATCGACGCGTTCTATCCGCAGCGTGGGCCCGACACGCGCGACTGGTACGAGCGCGCGTACGTCAAGCTCGCGCAGCCCGACCTGACGAAGCTCGCCGAGGCCGAGGGTGGCCGCACCGGCACCGGCAACGGGTTCGGCGCCGGCAGCGGGCCGCGCGGTGGCGAGGTCGCGGACATGGCCGTGATGCAGCCGACCGCCGCCGCACCCGCGATGGAGGCGCTCGCGAAGGAGGACGCGCCGAGAAAGAAGAGCGCGATGCGGCTCGAGAGCAAGGAGGCGACCGCGAGCAGGCGACAGACGATGGCGCTCGCGCGCAACGCCGGTGTGCTCGGCTCGACGGCAGACAAGGACGCCTTCGTCGACGAGCCGGTCACCCCGATCGCGATCCGCACGAACTTCAATCCGCTCGCCGCGTTCTCGCCCTCGGTGACCACCGACGCGAACGGCAAGGCCACGGTGTCGATCAAGGTGCCCGATAACCTGACGCGCTATCGCGTCGTCGCGATCGCCGTCGCGGGCGCGAAGCAGTTCGGCAAGGGCGAGAGCGCGATCACCGCGCGGTTGCCGATCATGGTGCGGCCAAGCCCGCCCCGGTTCCTCAACTTCGGCGACACGCTGAAGCTGCCGGTCGTGGTCCAGAACCAGACCGATTCGGCGATGACCGTGCGCATCGCCGCGCGGGCGACGAACCTGAAGCTCACCGATGGTGCCGGCCGCGAGGTCACCGTGCCCGCGAACGATCGCGTCGAGATCCAGTTCCCGGCGGCAGCCGACATGGCCGGCACCGCGCGGCTGCAAGTCGTCGGCGTGTCCGGCACGATGAGCGACGCGGCAAACGTCGAGCTGCCGGTGTGGACGCCGGCGACCACCGAGGCGTTCGCGACCTACGGCGTCGTCGATCAGGGCGCGATCAAGCAGAGTGTCGCGCTGCCCGGGCAGGTGTGGCCACAGTTCGGCGGCCTCGAGGTGACGACCGCGTCGACGAACCTGCAGGCGCTGACCGATGCGGTGATCTACCTCGTGCACTATCCGTTCGACTGCGCCGAGCAGCGCAGCTCGCGAATCCTCGGCATCGCCTCGCTGCGCGACGTGCTCGCCGCGTTCAAGTCCAAGCAGCTGCCGAGCGCGGCCGCGATGGAGAGCAGCGTGGATCGCGACATCGAGCACCTGTCACAGATGCAGAACTCCGATGGTGGCTACGCGTTCTGGGAGCGCGGCTACCCGAGTAACCCGTACCTGACCGTGTACGTCACCCAGGCGCTGCTCAAGGCGAAGGCGAAGCGGTTCGCGATCAAGGACTTCATGGTCGAGCGCTCGAAGTCATACCTGCGCGACATCGAGTCCCACTACGACCCGTACTACCCCGAGGACGTGCGCAACGCGATCAGCGCGTATGCGCTCTACGTGCGCAAGCAGATGGGCGACCTCGACATCGCGAAGGCCAAGGCGCTACTCGCCCGCGTCGGTGGTCCCGACAAGCTGTCGATGGAGGCGAACGGCTGGCTGCTCGGCACCCTCGCCGGCAACCCGGGTGCCGCCCCCGAGCGCCAGGCGATCCTGCGCCACGCGCTCAACAAGGTCAGCGAGACCGCCGGCGCGGCGAACTTCACGACCGGTTACGGCGACGGCAACTACCTCATCCTCGCGAGCGAGCGCCGCGTCGACGCGATCATGCTCGAGTCCCTGATCCAGGAGCAGAAGGGCAGTGACCTGATCCCGAAGCTCGTCACCGGCCTGCTCGCGCATCGCAAGCGCGGCCGCTGGCTCAACACGCAGGAGAACACGTTCGTCCTGATGGCGCTCGACCTCTACTTCAAGACCTACGAGAAGGTGACGCCAAACTTCGTGTCGCGCGTGTGGCTCGGCGACGACTACGCCGGCGATCACGCGTTTCGCGGCCGGACGACGGAGCGCTACCAGATCGCGATCCCGATGACGTCGGTCACCGCGCACGACACACCCGTGCCGGGGGCCAACGTGCTGACGATCCAGAAGGACGGCAGGGGCCGGCTCTACTACCGCATCGGCATGACCTACGCGCCGCGCGATCTGAAGCAGGCCCCCGCCGACTACGGCTTCGCCGTCGAGCGCATCTACGAGGGCGCCGACGATGCGAAGGACGTCAGGCGCGACGCCGACGGCGTGTGGCACATCAAGGCCGGCGCGCGCGTGCGCGTCAAGCTCAGCATGGTCAACGAGAACCGGCGCTACCACGTCGCGCTCGTCGATCCGATGCCGGCCGGCCTCGAGGCGATCAACCCGGCGCTCGCGACCACCGGCCCGCTGCCGCTGGATCCCACGCAGCAGCAGTCGCGCGGCCGGTACTGGTGGTGGTACGGCCCGTGGTACGAGCACCAGAACATGCGCGACGAGCGCGTCGAGGCGTTCGCGTCGCTGCTCTGGGAAGGCGTCCACGAGTACGAGTACATCGCGCGCGCGACGACGCCCGGGAACTTCGTCGTGCCGCCGCCGAAGGCCGAGGAGATGTACATGCCCGAGACGTTCGGGCGCGGCGGTAGCGATCGCGTGATCGTCGAGTAGTCAGCGACGCAGGCCGGCCTTCGCGAGCAGGCGGTGCAGGTGGACGCGGTCGACGCCCGCCGCGCGCGCGGCCGCGCTGACGTTGCCGCCGTGCGCCGCGAGCAGCTCCTCGAGGTAGCGCCGCTCGACTTGGCGGACCCAGCTCTCGCGCACGGTGCGCAGCGGCTGGCTGATGTCGATCGTCGGCTCGGCCGGCGGCACCGCGGCGAGCGTGCTCTCCTGGCGCGCCAGGCACGACTCGATGTAGTTGCGCAGCTCGCGCACGTTACCGGGCCAGCCGTGCCGCATCAGCTCGGGCAAGAGCTCGCCGCCGGCGAGCGCGCGCGCCATCGCGGAGTCGCGGTCGCCGAGCGTGTCGAGCAGGGTCTCGACGAGCACCGGGATATCGGTGGTTCGCGCGCGCAGCGGCGGCATCGACACGACGAGCACCGCGATCCGGAAGTAGAGGTCCGAGCGAAACCGCCGCGCGTTGACCTCGGCCTCCAGGCGCCGGTTCGTCGCCGCGATCACGCGAACGTCGACCGGGATGCGATGCGTGCTGCCGAGACGCTGGATCTCGCGGCGATCGATCGCGCGCAGCAGCTTGGGCTGGAGGTCGAGCGCGAGCTCGCCGATCTCGTCGAGCACGAGCGTGCCGCCTGCCGCAGCCTCGAACGCGCCCGCGCGCGCCGCACCCGCGCCGGTGAACGCACCGGCCTCGTGGCCGAACAGCTCGGCCTCGAGCAGCTGGCCTGGAATCGCGCCGCAGTCGACGACGACGAACGGACCGTCGCGCCGGGCACTCTCGAGGTGAATCGACTCGGCGGCGAGATCCTTGCCGGTGCCACTCTCGCCCTGGAGCAGCACGGTGCTCGCCGAGCCCGCGGCTGCCTCGAGCACGGGATAGATCTGGCGCATCGCGATCGAGCCGCCGCGTAGCTTGCCGAACCGATCGCGCGGGGACAGCGCGACCTCGACCTCGCGCGCGCCGACCTCGAAGCGCAGCTGGCTGCGGCCGAGCACGAGCAGCGCACCATCGCGCAGCGGCGCCTCGATCACCGGCACGTGATCGACCTGCGTGCCGTTGCGGCTGCCGAGGTCGCGCACGAACGTGACGCCATCCACGATGCGTAGCTCGCAGTGAAACTTGGAGAGCGTCGGGTCGTCGATCACGAGATCGGCACGCGGATCGGCGCCGACGACGAGCCGCTCGGCGGCGAACGCGTGCGTGCGGCCGGCGTGCTCGCCGCCCGTGATCGTCAGCCGGCACTCGCGCACGAGCACGTGGTGCGGCGCGGAGCCGGGCAGGGCCTCGGTGGTGCGTGGGTCGTCGGTCATGGTCGTGCTGCGCTCGTCATTGCGGTCGGTGGATCAATCGAGCGTCTCGCCCTGGCTCGTCGTGCGCGGCTCCGGGGTGGCGGTCACGCGCCTCTTCTTGCGAGTGCGGGCGTGATCATGCGCCGGTGGCGGACGGATCGCCGCGCCGACGCCCGCATCGACTGGCAGCGGCGTCGCGATCGCTTCGGGCGCCGCGGCAGCGGGCGGTGGCGAGATCACGGCCGGGGGCTCTCGCGGATCCGCGTCGCGTGACCGAGCGACGGCCATGACGATGCCGAACAAGCCGACGAGGATGGCCCCGGCGGCAAGCAGGACCTTTCGGGAGCGCGGTGCGGACGGCGCTCGGACCCGGCTGTCGGGTAACGCGACATCGGCGGTGACGCGCTCGCTCAGATCGGCGGTGACGCGCTCGCTCGGATCGGCCGTGATGCGCAGCGCGCGCGCGATGTCGGCCATCGAGACGGGGCGCTTGCCGGGGTCGCGCTCGAGGCAGCGCGCGATCAGATCGTCGAGCGCGGGCGACATCGGCGCGAGCGTCGCGGCGCGCGGCGGCGTGTCGAACAGCTGGGGCAGGCGGCCGTCCGCGAAGTTGCCGAACGGAAGCTGGCCGGTGGCCGCCTCGTACATCAGCACGCCGAGCGCCCAGATATCGGCCGCGGGCGTGATCAGGCCGTCGGCGAGCTGCTCGGGAGCCATGTACGCGACGGTGCCGATGCGCCGCTCGGTGTGCACCGCCGACGAACCGCCCAGGCTCTTCGCGATCCCGAAGTCGACGATGGTCGGGACCTCGCCGTCGCTCGAGCGCAGCATCACGTTGCCGGGCTTGAGATCGCGATGGACGATGCCGCGCGCATGGGCGGCCTGCATGCCGTCGGCGATCGCGGCGGCGAGCCGGCGCAGCGTGGGCTCGTCGAGGCGGCCGACCCGGCGCAACCGGGCGGCCAGCGTCTCGCCATCGATGCGCTCCATCACCAGGTAGCAGGAGCCGGTCGCCTCGTCGTGGCCGACATCGATCACGCGCACCACGTTCGGGTGCTCGATCTCGCGCGTGCGCGTGGCCTCGGCGACGAACGCCTCGCGGGCCTGCGTGTCGTCGCCGGGCCCGGTGCGCAGGAGCTTGACCGCGACCGCGTCGCCCAGAAACGCGTGCTGCGCGGCGTACACCTCGCTGGTGCCACCGCGGCCGAGCAGCTCGGACAGCGTGTAATTGCCGACGCGCAACGTGCACGTTATCGTCGCACGAGATGCGCGCGTTGGTCGTCGCGATCGTCGTCGCGTTCGGGTTGCCGGCTCTGCCGGTACACGCGGACGCCATCGAGGATGCTGCGCTCGAGCACCTCGATCGCGGGATCGCGGCGTTCGAGGCCAAGGACTTCCACCTGGCGCACCGGGAATTCACCCGGGCGCACGACCTGGTCCCCGACCGGGCAAACCCCTTTCGCTGGCTCGCGCTCGCCGAGATCCAGCTCGGTGACTGCGGCGCGGCGGTGCCGCACATCGCTGCGTTCCTGGCCCGCGTGCCCAAGACCGATCCGCGCGCGGCCGAGATGACGCGCTGGCGCGACTTCTGCGCCCGCAAGCCGGTATCGCCCGCCCCGCGCATGCCGGGGGGCGCCGGTACACCACCGGGCACGGCCACCGGCACGCAGGTGACCGGCACGCGTGATCTGGGCGCGACGCCACCGCCGCCGGCCGCGCGCACGCCGCTGCACGAGCGCTGGTGGTTCTGGCCGCTCGTCGGTACCGCGGCGGTCGCGGTGACCGGAGCGATCGTCTACACGGCGACCGATGGCGACGCGACCACCCTGCCGCCGGTCCGCTGCGACAACACGGGGTGCCGATGAGGGACGCGCTCGGCCTGGTCATCGTCATGCTGGCGGGCTGCGGCACGTCAGATCCGTGCGCCGGCATCACCGGCACGTGCATCGCGCTGTCGGTCGAGTCGGCGACCGTCGAGCGCATCGACCACCTCGAGCTCGACGTGCTCTACGGTGATCGGCACGGCACGGCGACGACCGGTGATGGTGTCAGCGAGCTGCCGCTCACCACCGCGATCGAGCTGGCGGGCAGCGGCGCGCTCGAGGTCGGCATCGTCGCCGCGGGCAAGCTCGCCGGCGTCGTGCTCGGCACCGGCGCTGCGCAGGCCATTGTCGAGGCGGGCGCGCAC
>DAIRFU010000349.1:0-7592 GCA_036794935.1 Kofleriaceae bacterium
ACGTTCGGCCGGAAGAAGTCGCGGACCGGCGGTGTCGTGAGCTCCGTGAAGTAGTCGCGCAGGTCCCGGGCCGTCGTCCGCCACGTGAAGTACGTGTACGACTGGCTGAAGCCGAGCTTCGCCAGCCGGTACATCACCTTCGGCCGGGTGAACGCCTCGGCGAGGAAGAGGACGTCGGGGTCCGTCGCCTTGATCTCCCCGATCAGCCATTCCCAGAACCCGAACGGCTTCGTGTGCGGATTGTCGACGCGGAAGATCCGGACGCCCTGCCGGATCCAGAACCGCGTGACGTCCAGCAGCCCGGCCCACAGGCCGCGCCAGTCGTCGCTCTCGAAGTCGAACGGGTAGATGTCCTGGTACTTCTTCGGCGGGTTCTCGGCGTACTGGATCGTGCCGTCGGGGCGCGCCTTGAACCAGCTCGGGTGCTCGCGCACCCACGGATGATCGGGCGAGCACTGGAACGCGATGTCGAGCGCGACCTCGAGGCCGCGCGCCTGCGCCGCCACCACGAACCGATCGAAGTCGGCGAGCGTGCCGAGCTGCGGGTGCACGCTCGTGTGGCCGCCCTCGGGACCGCCGATCGCCCACGGGCTGCCGACGTCGTCGGGGCCTGCGTCGGGTGTGTTATCCGGGCCCTTGCGGAACGCGCGCCCGATCGGATGGATCGGCGGCAGGTAGATGATGTCGAACCCGAGCTCCGCGACGTAGTCGAGCCAGCCCTCGGCGTCGCGCAGCGTGCCGTGACGGTCGCCACCGGTCGAGCGAGGAAACAGCTCGTACCAGGCCGATGCCGCGGCGAGTGGCCGCTCGACGTGCAGCTCGAGCTCGTGGCGATAGCGCGCCGCGTGCGTGCGATCGGGTACGCGGGCCATCGCGGCGGCGAGCGGCGCACCGAGCGCGGCCGCGATGCGCTCCTCGATCGGCCCGGTGCCGCGCAGCACCGCCGCGAAGCTCGCGAGCGCCGGATCACGCGTGGCCGCCGCGTCGACGAGCAGCGCGCCCTCGAGCAGCTCGACGGTGACATCGTTGCCGGCCTGCACCTTGCGATCGAGCCCGTGCCGCCACGACGCAAACGCGTCGATCCACGCGATCACCGTGTAGTGATGGCGACCGAGGGCGCTGGTGAAAAAGCGCGCGCGCCAGACGTCGTTGCCCGCGGGAGCTAGCTCGACCTCCTGCCAGGCGGTCTCGCCCGGCGGCCGGTGGAGCAGCATCGCGCGCACGAGATCGTGGCCATCGGAGACCAGGTCGGCCTCGATCTCCACCGTCGCGCCGACGACCCCCTTCGCGGCGTAGCGGCCACCGTCGACCTCCGGCCGGACCGCGAGGATCACCACGCGCGGCGGGGCACTTTCGGTGGCCGGCTGGTCGTTTACATCCGCGTCCATGGCCTACGATCGACCCTAGCGCTTCCGCTGGCAGCGGTCTGGCTTCGTGGCGAAGAACTCACGATTGACCCGAGGTGTGCTCCAGCGCTCGCCGGGTCCGGATGCGCGCCGGGGCTCGCTCGCATGCTAGTCGTCGTCGACGACGACATCGTCAGCGTCGTCGTCACTGCCGTCGGGCTCGGCGGCCGCGGCCGGCGGCGCCTTCAGCAGCGTGACGACGTGGCGAAACAGTGCGCGCGCGGCGCCGGGCGGCCGTCCGGTCTCGCGCTCGCGGCGCGCCGCATCGATGAGGCGCGGCAGCTCGTCGTCGGCGGTGCCGGGAAACTCCGCGGCGGCGGCCATGCCCTCCTCGATCAGCCGCGCGCGCCAGTGCTCGGCGAGGTGAAACTGCCGCGCGTCGGCATTCGATCCTTGCTCGAGATTCTCGAGCTGCGTCTCCAGCGCGCCGATCTCGCTGCGGCGCAGCACGCCCGCAAGCGTGCGCTCGGCGCGCCGCCGTGCAATGTGCGCGGTCACCGCGCGCGCGCGTTCGATCGCCTCGCGCAGATCCTCGTCGAGCTCGAGCTTCTTCAAGGCCGGCGGTGCCAGGTTCATCAGCGTGCGGGCGACCTTCGCCGAGCGATCACCCGCACGGCGGCGCTGGCTGCGCGAGATCTGCCGCGCCGTCCTGTCGTCGTCGTCGCGAGGGCTCATGCGCGCATCTTCGCCGATCTCCGGCACGTTCATCGTGTCGGCCGGGCGGGATCTCGTCACTCGACTTCGGCCGCGTGCTCGGGCAACCTCCGCGCGATGCCGGAGTCGTTGACGCTCGCCCCGACCGCGGATCCGCACGTGTTCGTCGCGCCGGATGGCCGGCGGCTGTCTCCGCCCGCCGGCTGGGCCTGCCTGCCGCCCGGCGACGCCGGGCTCACCCGCCGGGTCAAGGCCGCGGGCCCGTCGTGGGCCGTGATCGAGAAGCGCGGCCGCAAGGCGTTCTCGCAGGGGCTGTGGGCGCCGCGCGAGAACATCGAGCGCGCACGGGCGGTGCTCGAGGCCGAGCGCGCGACCGATACGTACGCGAAGAAGCGGGCCGCCGACGTCGCCCGGCGCGAGCGCTCGCAGGCGGCCTACGCGGTGAGCTTCGAGCAGGAGGTGCACGCGTTCCTGCGGTTCGCGCCGCGCTGGGGCGAGCTCGCGCGCACCGTCGCCCGGCTGGTCGCCGCGCACGCGACCCCCGTCGGCAGCGGCACCGTCGCGCGTACGCAGCGGATCTCGATCGACGAGCGCGCCGAGGCCGCCGTGATCGCGTGGATGCGCCACCAGACCACCAGCTACGATCAGATGCGGATCGAGCGCGTCGCGGGGCGCCGCCGCGAGGTCCGCCGCGAGCTCGCCCAGCTCTCGCGTGCGGTGCTCGACCTGCACCGGGGCGACGCGCCGCACGCGCCGCACGCGTGTCCGCTGTGCACGCAGGTGCGATCGCAGGACTGATCAGAGCGTCGACGTATCGGTCTCGACGCCGAGCAGCACGCGACCGGCCATCGCCAGCGCCGTCGAGCTCACCATCAGGTGATGCGTGACGACGTGGGCGTCGCGGAACTGCCGCTGCAGTGGGCTGCGCCGGTACACCGCACCACCGCCACCTAGCTCGTAGGCGGCCGCGGTGACCGCGGCGGTCTCGGTCGCGGCGTGACACGCGGCGAGCCGGACCTGGGCGCGCGTCCGCACGGCGTGGCGCGGATCGCCCGTGACGTGGATCGCCTCGGCGAGCGCGTCGAACAGTAGACCACGCGCGGCGCGCAGCCTCGCCTCGGCGCGCGCGACCTCGAGCTGCACGAGCTCGCGGCTCGCGAGTGTCTTCTTGCCGCCCGGAAGCTTCTTGGTCGTCGCGATCGCGACCACGGTGTCGAGCGCGGCGCGGGCGATGCCGAGGCCGACGGCCGCGATCCCCGACGCCAGGACGCCGAAGAACGGCAGTGCGTAGCCGTCGTGCTTCGGCGTGTCGGTGAGCAGCGAGAACGTGCGCTCGCGCGGCACGCTGACCTCGCGGACCTCGAGGTCGTGGCTGCCGGTGCCGCGCAGCCCACTCGTGTCCCATGTCTCGTGAACCGTCGTCTCGTCGGCGCGGAACAGCACGCTGCGCACGTCGGGCGCGCCGCTCGGCAGCAGCTCGGGCGCATCGCCGCCGGCGATCGTGCCGCCCATCCGCCAGCGAGAGTGCTGGCAGCCGCTCGCGAACGCCCACCGTCCGGTGACGGTGTAGCCGCCGGGCGCCGGTACGGCGCGGCCGGTGGGCGCGAACACCCCGCACGTGATCGCGTCGGCGGGGCTGTAGACCTCGCGCGCGATCGCGTCGTCGAGATAGACGCTCATCAGGCCCGAGGTGGCGCCGATCATCGCGCACCAGCCCACGCTGCCGTCGAGCGTCGCGAGCTCCTCGATCGTGGCGAGCACCGTCGCCGGATTCGCCTGCGCGCCGCCGTACACGCGCGGCACGCACAGCTTGAACACGCCCGCTGCGACGAGTGCGTCGACGGCCGCCTGCGGCAGCCTGCAGTCGCGCTCGATCTCGTCGAGCAGCGGAGTGATCACCGTCGAGGTCTCGCGCGCCCTCGCCACCAGCATCGGATCGACGTCCATGCGCGAGGTGTATCCCAGGTGGCCTCGCGCCCGCACGCGATCAGGCGGTCCGAGTCAGGTGCGCCTCGAGCAGCGGGATCCGATCGTTGCGTCCTGCCGGGACGGTCTCACCGACCGCCGCGGCCGATGCGCGCGAGCCGGGCGGCGAACGCGTCGCGGGCGGCGCGGCGCAGCGGCTTGCCCGACGCGCCGACGGGAAGCTCGGCGAGCGTGCACGTCGCGATCGCGCGCGGCAGCTTGTAGCCGGCGAGCTGATCGCGGAGCGCGGCGCGCACGAGCTCGCCTGCGAGCGGTGTGCCGTCGCGGGTCGCGATCACGGCGGCGACGAGCTGGCCCCACTCGGGGTCCGACACCCCGAACACGACGGCGCCCGCGACGTCGGGGAGCGCGGCGAGCGCGCGCTCGACCTCGGCCGGATACACGTTGAGGCCGCCGCTGATGATCGTGTCGTGCTTGCGATCGACGATCGTCAGCCAGCCGGCCTCGTCGATCGCGCCGAGGTCGCCGACCGAGATGTGGCCGTCGCGCGCGGGCAGCGGCACCACGTGCTCGCCGGTCTCGTCGAGGTAGCCGCTCATCACGGTCGGCGAGCGCACGAAGATCTCGCCGTCGTGGATCTGCACGGACACGCCGGGCGGCGGCCGGCCGACCGAGCCGGGATGGGCCGCGTGCTCGTCGGGACCGATCGCGCTGACCGTGCCGGTCTCCGACGAGCCGTAGAACTCGTACAGGCGGCCGGGACCGAGCCACGCCGCGAACGCTTCCTTGTGCGCGGGTAGAAACGGCGCGCCGGCGACGATCACCGCGCGCAGCGAGCCGAGCCGTGGTGGCGGATCGAGTGCGAGCAGGCGATGGACCTGCGTCGGCACCAGGAACACGACCGTCGCGCGGTGATGCTGCACGTCCTCGACGAAGCTCTCCGCCGTGAAGCGCGGCGCGATCACGGTGCGGGCACCGGCCGCCCGCGCGGCGCGCAGGAAGATGCCGGGCGCGGAGTGGCCGAGCGGGCACACGATCAGGTGCGTGTCGGCCGCGGACAGCGCGTACGTCGCGCGCAGCTCGTCGGCGCGGGCCCGCTCCTGCGCGGCGGTGCGCCAGCAGCCCTTCGGCCGCCCGGTCGTGCCCGACGTGTACAGCAGCGTCGCGCCGACGCGCGCGTGATCGATCGGTGCGGCGGCCGAGCCGGTGAGCGCGTCGAGGTCGATCACGGGAACGTGCGCGGGAGCCGCCGCTCGGTGCGCGGCGTCGACGAGCAGCGCGCGCGGTCGCGCGTGGCCGCTGATCCACGCGATCTCGGCGGGGGCGAGGCGGGGGTTGATCGGGACGAGCACGAGGTCGGCCGCGGTCGCTGCATCGCGCGCGGCGACCAGGCCCGGGCCATTGCCGGCGAGCACCGCGATCCGGTCGCCGGCATGGATGCCGAGCGCGGCGAGCCGTGACAGCACCGCGCCGGCCCGGCAAGCAGCGGCATCCTCGTCGAGGATCTCGGCCATGCCGCAGGATACGGCTGTGAACCGGGCCGGACCAGCGTCAACCGGCGTTCACGACCGGCATGCGCGCGGCGCGGCCGCACGTGCAGATGCGTCTGGCACGACACGTGGAGTGGTGGGGCATGCCGTCCGAAGGTTCCTCGATGCGTCCCATGTCTAGCTTTGTGTGTGCAGCGGTCCTCGCGAGCTCGGTGCTCGCCGCCTCGGCGCAGGCCGCGCCCGAGGTTCGCGACCATCGCGAGCCGGTCGCGAAGCCGTCGGTCGAGAGCCGGCACCACTACCGCCGGCGTCCCGGTCCGCGCTTCATGATGCCGCTCAAGATCGACATCGGTGCGGCCGGCGCGAACACGACGCACGGCTACGCGCCCGGCATGGCCGCCGCGATCGGCATCCACTGGGCCTCGCTCAGCCCGCGGCCGACCAACACCGACGTCGGTATCGGCGTGTTCGGCGCGCTGCTCGCGGCACCCGAGGACACGAGCATGATGACCGATCAGAACGGTGTCGCGTACGGCGGTGCGTACCTCGAGCTCGGCCACACGCTGTCGAGCGGTAGCTTCTGGCGGACCTGGGCGTCGGGCCGCGGCGAGTACCTCGCGAGCACCGCGTTCGGCGAGGACCACACCGGCTTCGGCGCCTCGGGCCGGCTCAGCGCGGAGCTCTACGTCAGCGGCCTCGGCATCGAGCCTCGCGGTCTCTTCCTCGGCACCTACGCGGTCGGCGTGTACCTCGAGGCCGGCCTCCGCGACGTCGCGCCCGACCTGAGCGCGCTGCACGTGAGCGGCGGCCTGACGTTCCGCACGCCGCTGGTGTTCGCGCCCTGAGCGCCAGCCGTCACGCCACCTGGGCGGCGAGATCGAGGAACGTGTAGCGGTTGCGGATCTCTCGCGCGTGCTGCATCGCGCTCTCGAACAGCTCGACGGGCCAGCCCAGCGCCGCCGGCTCGACGGGCGCGCCGGCATCGGCGAGCAGGTCACGCAGCTTCGCCGCGCCGACGTGGATCGCACCGATGCGCGTCCGGATCGCGTCCCACCGGCTCGCGAGTCGCGCCTGGAGCGCCTCGGTCTGCGCCGCATCGAACGACTTCAGCTCGAGCTCGCACCAGCAGCCGTCGCCGATCACGGGGCCGAAGTGACGCACGACATCCGCGCGCGTCCGCGCGTTCGGCCGCAGCCGCGGCGGCGTGTCGTGCGCGAGCAGCCGCTCCTGGAGTGCGGCCATCGCGACCGTGCACACGGCGATCTGCTCGCCGTGAAACGAGTGGGGCATCTGCGGCGGCCGCATCATCTCGATGTAGTGGCTGAGCAGGTGCTCGCCCTGGCTCGCCGGGAAGCTGCCGTTGCAGATCGTCATGCCGAACCCCGACAGCACGAGCATCCGCACGAGGTGGCGCATCACCGCGAGGTCGCCCGCGAGCAGCGCGCGCGGATCGGCGAACAGCCCGGGCTCGTCATGGACGAGCAGCGCGAACGGCGTCTCCCGATACGGCCGATCGAGCAGCAGGTGCGAGAGCAGCCAGTCCGCCTGGGCGGTCGGCCGGCACGCGCTGTCACCGAGGCCGGCCCGGATCAGCCGCGGCGGAGCGGCGGCGAGCACGCGGAGATCGAAGAACACGCCGCGCGGCGTGCGCGTCCGGAACGAGCGCTTGATGCCCTCGCTCGTGATCGATGCGCTCAGCGAGGTGTAGCCGTTCATCGACGGCGCGGTCGCGAACACCGCCTGCGCGCAGCCGCGCTGAAACGCGATCATCTTCGTCAGGTCGTTGAGGGTCCCCGAGCCGACCGCGATCACGAGCTCGGTCTCGGCAGCGAGCGCGGCGAGCAGGCGCGCGACGGTCGCGTCATCGGCCCGCGGTCCGGCGTCGAGCACGATCGACTGCACGGTGAAGCGGCCGGCGAGCGCACGCTCGATGCGCGCGCCGAGCACCTCGTGCGTGGTGCGGTCCGAGACGATCGCGACGTGCGTGCCCGCGTCGAGGGCGGCGACCAGCTCCGCCTCGTCGCCCGCGAGCGAGTCCTCGATCACGACCGCGCGTGACTCGGCCGCGAGCGACAGCACGCTGTACTTCGCGTTCCTCGCCCGTGATGAGATTCGC
>DAIRFU010000350.1:0-7585 GCA_036794935.1 Kofleriaceae bacterium
CGACGCGCGACTTCGAAGCGCGCGGCAGCGTCGCGATCGATGCCGGCTACAAGCTGCTGCGCGGTGCGGCCGGCGGCAAGCTCGAGGCGATCGCACGCGTGCGCGGCGGCTACGACACGCTCGGCGAGGTCGCGACCCCGCTCCTGCTCGGCATTCACGTCCAGTACAACCTGACCGACACGCTCGCGATCCTCTCGGGCTATGCCGGTACACAACAGATCCGCATCGCGCTCGCCGACGATGCCGACATGGCGAAGCCCGCCGACCTCAGCCTGCCGATCGCCGTCGGCTACCAGGCCACCCCACTGCTGTACGTCCAGGTCGATACCAAGCTCGCCCAGATCGATCTCCACGACTCGGCGAACGCGCTGATCGGCAAGAACGCGACTCCGGCCGCGCTCACGGTCGTCTACAACGTGATCGACGCGCTCGATGTCCAGGCCGCGCTCGCGACCGACCTGACGAACAGCCCGGGCGATGCGCTGTCGTTTCTCGTCGGCGCACGCTACTACGCCGGCCGCCTGTGACGATCAGAGCTGGCCGGCGCCGCGCAGTGTGGTGAAGAACGGCATCGCCTCCTGCACGAGGTCGAGCCGTGGATCGAGCTGCTTGCCGATACCCTCGGTGACCGCGATCGCGACGTTGCACATCGTGTAGACCGGGTTCACGCGCACGCGATGGTGGCGCAGGATGTTGAACATGTCGAACGCCACCGTCGACACCTGCACCTCGCCGAGCGCCTTGCCGAGGTAGCGGCCGACGAACTCGTCGACCTCGCGCTCGTAGGCGGCGTAGTCGGCGACGTGGGCCGACGGCGACAGCTCGGACATCAGCTTCGCCATCACCTTGCCGTTGCCCCCGGTCCAGCTCGCGAAGAACAGCGCGAACGCGCGGCGCGCCGCCTCGTCGAGCTCGGCCGTGAGCCCGAGGTCGAGGATGACGATCTTGCCGTGCTCGCCGACGAGGATGTTGCCGGGATGGAGGTCGGCGTGGACGAAGCCGTCGGCGAACACCATCTTGAGCAGCGTGCGAAAACCGATGCGCGCGAGCCGGGTCGCGTCGGCGCCCTGCTTCGCAGGTGCGTCGAGGATCTTCGCCCCGTGAACGAAGCCCATGGTCAGCACGCGGCGACTGCACAGATCCGGATACAGCGTCGGAAACGAGACATCCGGATCGCCGGCGAAGTTGGCCGCGAACCGCGCGTTGTTGGCCGCCTCGATCCGGAGATCGATCTGGGCCCGGATCGCGCGGCCGAACTCGTCGACGCTCTCGACGGGCGCGAGCAGACGCAGCGAGGGGATCACCGCGATCGCACGCGCGAACAGGCGCATCACGGAGAGATCGAAGCGCACGAGGTCGTCGAGCCCGGGCCGGCGCACCTTGACCGCGACCTCGTCGCCGCTCGCGAGCGTCGCGCGGTGGACCTGCGCGACCGAGGCCGACGCGATCGGCTCGCGATCGAAGCTGGCGAACAGCTCGCCGATCGGCTTGCCGAGATCCTCGAGCACGGTGCGCTCGACGGCGGACCAGCCGAACGCGCCGACGTTGTCCTGCAGCCGGGTCAGCGCGGCGATGATGTGAGGCGGAAAGAGGTCCGGCCGCGTCGACATGATCTGGCCGACCTTCACGAACGTCGCGCCGAGCGCGATGAGCAGCGACGTGAGGCGCGCCGCGAACCACGCCCGCCGCGCCGCCCGGCTGCGAAAGCTGACGAGCAGCCCGAGCCAGCCCACGAACCACCACAGGCCGTGCACGAGGAAGATCGCGCTGACCCAGAAGCCGCGGCCGATGAAGCGCAGCGCCTGCATCGCCGACGTTATACGTCTTTACCCCGACTCGGTCTCGGCCCGGCGAGGCAGGAACGGCATGATTCCCGCGACCGCACCGATCGGGCGGGCCAGATCGCTGATCTGCGCCTGCGGGCGGCCGGACAGCACGATCACCGCGCAGGTGGCCTTCGCCGCGATCCGGCGGTTGATCGTGCCGAGTGTCTTGCGGCCGTTGGTGCCGTGCCGCATGCCGAGCACGACGAGGTCGCAGCGCTCGGCCGCGGCGAGGATCGCGACGACCGGATCGTCGTCACGCACGACCTCGACCGTACGGGTGTCTGGCAGGCGCATGCTCGCGAGCCGCGTCAGCGCCTTCGCGGCAGCCGCGACGTCCTCGTCGCTCGCGGCGGCGGGCAACACGTTGAGGAACACCAGCTCGCGCCGCAGCTCGCGCGACAGCGTCGCGAGCACGCGAGCACGCAGGCCGTGCTCCTCGCTCGGGCCCGCGATCGGGACCAGCACGCGCCTGGCCTCGCCGATACGCCAGTCGTCGGGGACGCGCATCGCCGCGATGTCGCAGTCGAGCTCGTTGACGAGCGTCTCGACCTCGCGCGCAAACGTCGGCTCGATGCGCGGCGGCAGCCCCACCAGCAAGCTCTCGCAGCGGTGCTCGTCGGCGATCCGACGGATCTCGGACCACGGCTCCACCGCCGCAGTGATCAGGGCCTCGGGCGCATGGCCCGCCGCGTACGATGCGCCGAGCGCCTGGCGGAATGCCTCCTGCGCATCGGTGAGCTGCGCGATCGGGTCGCCGTCCCCGGAGCCGGGCGTGCGGATGATCGAGAGCAGCAGCACGCGCGCGAATGCCGATGGCGCCAGCGCGTTCGCGACCTCGACGAGCGAGCGCGCGTTCTTCGGGTTTGCGATCGGCAGCAGGACGAGCGGGCTCTTGCCGCGCAGCAGGTTGAGGCGGGGATCGAGCGCCTCGGCCGAGGCATCCGCCGCCTCGGCGCGGTCCTTGAACAAGGCGTAGTAGAGGATGACGCCGAGCCCGAGCCAGATCACGAGGATGCCGCCCGCATCGGGCACCGTGATCGCCTGGAAGATCGAGAGTCCCACGCACGCGAGCCCGCCGACGATCGGCACGGCAGGGAACATCGGCGTGTGATAGCCGTCGAGCGACCTCGGGCCGCCGCGCTTGCGCGCCAGATACGCGGTGACATGCGTGAGCGAGAACGCGAGCAGGAAGATGAGGCTCGCCGCCGCACCCGCGCTCGTCAGGTCCGACATCATGAACATGATCGCGGCCGTCGCGAGTGCGGTCGCATAGATCGCCATGATCGGGGTCTGCCGGGTCGGGTGACTCTGCTCGAGCACGCTCGGCAGCGTGCGATCGCGCGCCATCGCGAACGCGATCCGCGACGCCGTCAACAGATTCGACTGCAGCGCGGACAGCGTCGCCAGCACGATCGCGACCACCACGAACCAGTAGCCGGGCTCGCCGAGAAAGCCGCGCGCCGCGAGCGGCATCACGGTATCCGGGCTCGTCCTCGCGAGCTCGGTGATGTGCGTGCCGCCGGTCACCCCCGCGGTCGGGATCAGGAACATCAGCGGGAGATAGATCGCGAGCGCGATCGCGAGGGAACCGAAGATGGCCTTGGGGATCGTCTTCTTCGGCTCGCGGACCTCACCCGCGATCCCGGCGACCATCTCGAAGCCCTGCAGCGAGATGAACGTCACGCCCATCGCCGCGAGCAGGCCATCGAAGCCGCCCGCGAAGAACGGCGACAGCTCGGGCCCGAGGTCGTCGAGCGGCTGGCGCACGAGCGCGACCGCCCCCACCGCGACCAGCAAGAGGAACAGCACGACCTTCGCGACCGTCGCGCCCTGGCCACCTCCGCTGGCCTTCCGGACCAGACCGATCGAGTACGCCACCGTCGCGATGCTGGCGATCAGCAACAGGATGTTGCGACCCTGTAGCCAGCTCGCGTCGAGACCGAGCGCATGGCAGCCGCCCTCGAGCAGCACCGCCATGAACGACGCGAAGCCCATCGCGTACAGCACCGCCGCGACGATGTACGCGAACCACAGCACCCAGCCGACGGCGAACGCCGCCCGCACGCTCAGCACCTTCTTCGCGAACGTGTACGCGCCGCCCGACTCCGGAAACGCCGTCGAGATCTCGGCGACGCTCATCGCGGTCAGCCACGCGACCACGCCGTTGAGCGCGAACGCGAGGATCGCGGCCGGCCCGGCGAGGTTGAACGCCGTGCCCGCGAGGATGAGGACGCCACCGCCGACGATCCCGCCGACGCCGACCGCGGTCGCGCCGAACACCCCTATGCGGCGCTGGTCGTCCCCCGCGTTCACCGGCCTACCACGATATCAGGTAGGCGCTCCGCGTTGCCATCGACCGAGGTCGCCGCTGCGGACGAGCGCTCCTGGCGTGGCTAACCGCGCCAAACTGCTTCGATGCGAGGCGCAGCCGCTGCGTGCCGATCGTCGCCGCCCTCCCACGTGACCTTACCGTCTGCCGCACGGCGCAGGAACTTGAACGCGAGCTCGCTACGCGCCGGCACCTCGATCGCGAGACGCCACTCGTCGCCCTTGCGCGCCATCGCCTTCGCGCGCGCCGGATCCCAGTCGCCGAGCGCGGCGGTCTCGCCGCAGACGAGCACCAGATCACCCTCGCCGGCCTTCACGCCGGTCAACACGAGCGTCGCAGCGATCGTCGACTCCGGCTTCGCCACCTCCGCCTTCGCCGCTTCCGGCGCCGCCGACTCCGCCTTCGCCACGTCCGCCTTCGTCGTGTCTGGCTTCTTCTCGATCGGCTTCGCCGGCGAGTCGCCTGCGGTGGCGAGCATGCCGTCGATGCGCTCGAGCACGCCGTCGATGCGATCGCCCACCGCGATCAATCCTTCTCGCCACGCCCGAAGCTCACCCGCCTCGAGCGCGGCCTTGTCGTCGAGTCCGGCGCGCTCCCGCGCCATCTCGAACAGGGTCTGGGCCGAATAGTGGTCGTAGCGCGCCCGAAGCGCCTCGATGAGATCGTCCTTCGCGAACGCCATGGTGCCTCCGGCGGAAGGCTAAACGATCGCGGGGCCCGCCGCGCGTGTTCGTGACATGCTTTGGCCATGCGAGACATGCTCGTCCTCACGATCATCGGCGCCGATCGGACCGGCCTCGTCGAAGCGCTGGCGCGAGAGATCGCGGCCGTCGGCGGCAACTGGGAAGAGAGCCGGCTCGTCCGGCTCGCCGGTCAATTCGCCGGCGTGATGCTCGTGACCATCGACACCGCGCGCACCGACGAGCTGGTCGGCGCGCTCCGCAAGCTCGACGCGAGCGGGTTGCAAGTGAGCGTCCGCCCGACCACGTCGCCCTCACCTGCCACCGAGAGCACGCGGTTCCGGCTCGAGCTCACCGGACACGACCGGCCCGGCATCATCCGCGACGTGTCGCGCATCCTCGTCGAGCGCGGCCTCAATATCGAGGAGCTCGAGTCCGAGGTCGCGAGCGCGCCGATGAGCGGCGATCGCATGTTCAAGGCACAGATCCTCGTGCGCGCGCCCGCCCACTTCCAGCTGCCCGACCTGCGCGCGCGGCTCGAGGCGCTCGCGGGCGAGCTGATGGTCGACGTCGACAGCGCGACCTGATCGCGCCGCTCAGAGCGGATACGTCGTCGAGCACAGGCCCGTGGGCCCGCTCTCCGCGATCGGATCGACCGGCGCGACCCAGCTGTGACCGTCGCACTGGTACCAGGTGCTGTCGCTGCGCGCCTGCACGCAGGTGCGCGGCGGCACCGCGCGGCCAAGCGTCGCCGACTCGCACCAGCCGTAGCTCTCGGTGCAGCCCGTCGTCGACGCGACCCACGCGCCGGCATCGCAGCGATACCAGATCTCATCCGACGCGGCCTGCACGCAGGTGCCCTCGGGCACATCCTTGTTGAGCGTCGCCGACGTGCAGCTGCCCGACGGCGGCGGTGGCATCGATCCCGCGTTCGCGAACGCGAGCAGGTCGGTGACCGAACCGTTGAACCGGTTCATGTCGACGTTGCCGCTGATCCCGGCGACGTGACCGCTATCCGTGTACTGCCAGAACGTCCACTTCTGCCACGGCCCCGGCAGATCCGGACACATCGACGTGTACTGCGCGATCCACAGCGGGTTGCCCACGAACGAGCTCGGCGCTCCGACCTCGTCGCGCCAGAAGTACTTGCCGGTGTAGACGATCGGCTCGACACCGAGCGCGCCCTTCACGCGATCGACCCACTGGCGGACCTTGGTCGCGACCGTCGACGGCGCCAGCCCGCCGTCATCCTCGACGTCGATCACGGGCGGCAGGTCACCCGGCGTGTACGTGCCGATCGCCGCGATCATCTTGTCCGCCTGCGCCGTGATGCTCTGGTTCGGCCGGAAGAACTGATACGCGCCGCGCACGATGCCGGCCTGCTTCGCGCCGTTCCAGTTCGCCGTGAACTTCGGATCCTGGAACACCTCGCCGTCGGAGACCCGCACGAACGCGAACGCGACACCTGCGTTCTTCACGCTCGTCCAGTTGATCGTCTCCTGGTAGTACGAGACGTCGATCCCGAGCGTCGTCGCGCCCGTCGCGCACACGCGCGCCTCGATCTGCGAGAGGTCGGCACCGCTGCCGTCGTCTTCGTCGGGCGCGAGCCCGTCACCGGCGACCGAGTCGGGGCCGGGCCCGGGGTCACCGACCATGCAGGACGTGAGACTGAACGCGACGCAGGTACACAGCAGTGCTCGCACAGATCCTCCGGCTGCCCGACAACAGCAAGTGATGTGCCCCGCGCGACATCGTCGTGGTCCTGCGCACCGCGGCAACCGCGCCGCACTTCATGTGAAGCGCGACTGCGAGCCGGCTTACGTTGTGCGCAATTTGCCCCGGGGGAACAGACCGCAATCGATCGTGTGCAGTCCCGGGGGCATCTGCGAGGCCACCATGCTCGCGGTGCGAGCCGGCTACTCGCCCTGGAGGGCGAGATCGAGGATCGCCTGCTTACAAAGTCCCGAGTGCCGAACGCATGGTCCACCGGGATCGCCACCGGGAACGACGACGCCGCCCATCTCTCTGACGCACGGGTCCGGCGGATTACCGGGGACAAAGGAGCCACCCGCGAGCTGCGCGAGCACGTCGGGCAGCTGCGCGCGTTTCACGAGTACAGCTTCGTCGATCTCTCCGAGATCCGTGTCGACGCGCGCGAACAGGTAACGCGAGCCGGCGTGATCAGCCGCGGCGGCGTGCTGGTTCGCGGCGAGCGGAAAGTAGACGTACGGGCTCGTCGGGCTGCCCGGCTCGAGCGTCGCACCATCCCAGTCGCTCGGCGTCGGTACCGTGCCTCTGCAGAGACCACTGCTGATCGACTGGTCCGTCGACGAAATTGGCTCGGCCGGCGCGTCGATCTGACAGCCCGCGAGCCCTCCCACTGTTAGCAACGACCCCATCACACAAACTCGAAACATTGCACTCTCCACGCTGTGTCCAGGTGCGGCCGTATCACGTCGTGAGGCTGGCGATGTTACTGGCGAGGTACATGTGCTGCAAATAGGTGCGGCCAGGTGCCCGTGCCCCAGCCCTGGTCACCCAATCACCCCGACGGGGCCGGTCTCGCGGCGCGAGCACGTCCCAGAAGCTCCGCCGCGTCACCCTGCTATTGGAGCCCGCAGGCAGCAACCCCCTTCCCTGTGTTCTGCAGTGAACGCATGGTGTCGATGGCGAGCAACGTAATCGCTTGCCCACACAGCCAAGGCGCCTGGTAACAGGGTTCGGGGGGCTCGCCGGGAACGATGATCGGG
>DAIRFU010000351.1:0-7582 GCA_036794935.1 Kofleriaceae bacterium
GCCGTCCGGGCCGAACACGAACTTCGCGACCTCCGGGTCACGGCCATCGAGGTGAGTGAGCGCCGGCTCGAAGTGCGGGTTCGGCAAAAAGCGGACGTCGAACACGAGGTTGAACTCGAGCGGCAGGCCGTGCTTGAAGCCGAACGACACGATCGTCACCGCGAGCTTGCCGGTGCCGCCGTAGCGATCCTGAATGATCGCCTTCAGCTGGTGCGTGTTGAGCTGCGAGGTGTCGACGACCGCCGCGCCCTGCCGCATCTCGGCCATCAGCTCGCGGTCGCGGCGGATGCCGTCGAGCACGTCGTCGCCGGACAGCGGATGGCGCCGCCGGGTCTCCGAGAACCGGCGCAGCAGCACCTGGTCGCTCGCGTCGAGGAACATCACCTCGAGCCGGTGGCCCGAGCTGCGCAGCTTCGCGATCGTCTGCTGCCATGCGGTCAGCGCGCGCCGCTGGCGGGCGTCGATCGCGATCGCGAGCTTGTCGCGGTCGCCCTCGTGAGCGAGGTGATCGACCATCTGGGAGACGAGCGGTACGGGAATGTTATCCACGCACGTGAACTCGATATCCTCGAGCGCGCGTAGCGCCGTGCTCTTGCCGGCTCCGGACAGCCCCGTGACGATGACGATCTGCATTCACTCCACCGCGTCCGCACCCTCGGTGTCATTCATCGCGCGGTGCAGCTTGTCGCGAAATGCCCTCGCCGAGTGGATCCCTTGAAGCTTGAGTAACTGGTTCCGTGCGGCTACCTCGATGAGCGTAGCGATGTTGCGCCCCGGCCGCACGGGTAAACGTAGCTTTGTGACCGAGACGTCGAGCAACAGCTCGGTCTCCTCGTCGAAGCCGAGCCGGTCGTACTCGGCCGAGGCCTCCCACTCGTGGAGCTCGACGATGAGCTCGACGACCTTGGCCTCTCGGACCGCCGAGATGCCGAACAGGTCCTTGATGTTGATGATGCCGAGGCCGCGGATCTCCATGTGGTGACCGAGCAGGCCGGCGCCGCGTCCCGACAGCTTCTTGCCCTGGCGGCGGATCCGGATCACGTCGTCGCCGACGAGCCGGTGACCGCGGACGACCAGATCGAGCGCGGTCTCGCTCTTGCCGATCCCGCTCTTGCCGACCATCAGGACGCCGATACCGAGCACGTCCATCAGCACGCCGTGCAGCTCGGTCGACGGCGCGAGCCGGTCGGCCATCCACCCGGTGACCGCGGCGATGAAGTCGGCGGTGACCAGCGATGACACCAGGAGCGGCACGCCCCTGCCCTCGGCCGCCGCGAGCAGCTCGGCCGGCGGCGCCAGGCTGCGGCAGACCACGACGCAGGCCGGGTCGCTCGCGAGCAGCGTCTCGATGCCGACGCGCCGCGCCGGCTCGTGGTCGACGAGGTACTCGATCTCGGTGGCCGCCGTAACATTAAAACAGAAAGCGTGCAGCTGCTCCGGCCACCCGGTCAGCGCCAGGCCCGGCTTCTGGATCCGCGGCACGGTGACGGTACGGTCGAGCCCGGCCTCGCCGGCGACGGCGGAGATGCCTAGCTCGGCTCGTTCGAGCAGCTCGCCGACCCTGATCGCCGCGCTCATCTAGTACTTGGCGTCCTCGTCGGCTACCACGTGGTACATCGTCTCCGCGTCCGATGCGGCCATCAGGCGGCGGCGGAACTCCGGGTCCTTGAACACGCGGCTGATCCGCGCGAGCGCCTTGAGGTGCGCGCCGGTCGACGATTCGGGCGCGACCAGCACGAAGAACAGGTACGTCGGCTGACCGTCCATCGAGTCGAACTCGACGCCCGACGGCGCGCGACCGAGACACGCCACGATCTCGCCGACCGCGCCGAGCTTGCCGTGCGGGATCGCCACACCTTCCCCGATGGCCGTCGACGCCAGCTGCTCGCGCTCGATCAAGACCCTCGCGAGCGCCGCGCGATCGATACGCGGATGATGCGCCGACATATACGCAGCAAGCTCTTCGAGGATGCCGCGCTTGTCGGTCGCCTCGAGCGCGGGGACGACCATATCGCGCTTGATCAGGTCGACGATCTTCATTACTGCGAAGCCGACCCTACCATTGTTTATGGAAATCTACGACGTACCGGTCGGTGTCTCGATCAGGCCGTAGCTGCCATCCTCACGCTTGTAGACGACCGCGACGCGGCCGTCATTGTCGTGACAAAAAACGAGGAAGGGCTCATGCAGCAGGTTCAGCTGCACGATCGCGTCGGATACGGACATCGGCTGCGCGTGGAACTTTTCAGTCTTCACGACCGTGAACTCCGGCAGGGTGCCGTCCGTCCGCGGAACCGCCTTGTGGCCGTTGCCGTTCAGCTCCTGAAACGCCTCGTCGATGATCGAGTGAGACCAGGGTAACGCGGTCACGTTGTGCGGGCGCGCGCGCATGCCTTCGAGCTTGCCCTTGTACTTGCGGACCTGACGCTCGATCTTTGCGATGCAGAGATCGATCGAGCTGTACATGTTCTCGGTCGTCTCGTGGCCGGCTATCGACAACCCGTTGTGGAGCTGAAAGCTGACGTCGATGCGATGGTTGTGGCGCTCGGTGCTGAGGACGACGTGACAGGCGATGGGATCTGGCAGGTACTTGCGAACTCGTTCCATTCGCTCTTTTGCGTACGACTTAAGGGCATCGGTCGGTTCCATGTGGCGGAACGTCACCGCGAATTGCATCGAGCGCCTCCTACGTGGTTCACGATCGATGATACCGCCGCGCCTCGGAAGATCCTGGGGATCCTCGACGAGAATTTTGCGCCAGGGTGGTGAGTCTAACCGAGACGCGAAACCACGGCGAGGGCTGCCGCCGCTTTCCGCGCGGCCTGCCCGGGCGGTCCGACCTAGAAGACCTGCTTGCGCTTGCTGCTCGACAGGATGCCGAGCTGCTCGCGGTACTTCGCGACGGTGCGGCGCGCGATGTCGATGCCGCCCTTCTTGAGCAGCTCGACGATCTTCTGGTCCGAGTGTGGGCGCTTGGGATCCTCGCTCGCGACCAGCTCCTTGATCTTCGACTTGACCGCCTGGGACGCGAGGTCCTCGCCGTTGGTCCGCGAGATGCCGGAGTTGAAGAAGAACTTGAGCTCGAAGATGCCCTGCGGCGTATGCACGTACTTCGACGTCGTCACGCGCGACACGGTCGACTCGTGCATGCCGATGTCCTCGGCGACGTCGCGCAAGATGAGCGGCTTGAGGTGCGCGATGCCCTTGTCGAAGAACTCGCGCTGGAACTTCAGGATCGACTCGGCGACCTTGATGATCGTGCGCTGGCGCTGCTGGATCGACCGGATCAGCCACTGCGCCGAGCGCAGCTTGTCCTGGACGTAGTCCTTCGACGCGGCCGAGTTGCCCATCGCGTTCTTGTAGAAGCCGCTGATCTTCAGCTTCGGCAGACCGTCGTCGTTGGGCACCACGAAGTACTTGTCGCCGACCTTGTGGATGTAGACGTCGGGCGTGACGTAGTGCGGATCGTCGGACGAGTACTGGCGGCCCGGCCGCGGATCGAAGTCCATGATGACCTTGGCGGCCTCGTAGATCTCTTCGAGCGGCTGCTTCAGGTCGCGCGCGATCGCCTGGTAGTTCTTCTTCTCCAGGTTGCCGAGGTGGCTCTTGATCATCTTGACGACCAGGTCGTCGTCCTGGCCGCACGCCATCGCCTGGATGAGCATGCACTCGGCGAGGTTGCGCGCGCCGACCCCG
Source organism: Kofleriaceae bacterium (assembly GCA_036794935.1). Lineage (GTDB taxonomy): Bacteria > Myxococcota_A > Polyangia > Haliangiales > Haliangiaceae > JABFXX01. Next base: position 3,697 of record DAIRFU010000351.1, read on the forward strand.
GTCGGATCGAACGTCTGGATGGTCTCGAGCACCTCCTCGCAGACCGCCTCCTCCATGCCCATGTCGGCCGCGAGCTCGGTCAGCGGCGGGTCCTTGAAGTAACCGTCCGCGTCGACGTTGCCGAGGATCGTCATCCCGATCTCGAGCTTCTCGGGCGACAGCGGCGGGTTGGCCATCTTGAGCTGCCAGGCCAGGTGGTCGTGCAGGCTCGGCGGCTTGGTCAGCGTCGCCTCGAGCGAGGGCAGCTCCTCGCCATCGCCGCGGAACGCGGGCATCGGCGGGGCCATCGAGTAGTTATCGAGGTAGTTCTCCCAGTCGATCTCGGACACCGCCGCCGAGTCGCCCTTGATCTCGCTCTGGGCCACGCCGTCGACGACCGAGCCCTCGAGCGGCGTCTCCGTGGACCCCGCGCTCTCGAGCTGGTGCAGCGCCTGCTCGTCCCCGCCCATCTCGTCCCGCTCGCGGCTCCGCTCGTTTTCGAGGTCGAGCTCGTCGTCGAGGATCGGGTTCTCGAGCATCTCGTCATGCACGAGGTCGGCCAGCTCCATTCGCGACAGCTGGAGTAGCCGGATCGCCTGTTGCAGCTGCGGTGTCATCACCAGCTGCTGCGACAGCTTCAGTTCCTGGCGCATCTCCATGCCCATCGGGATTCTCCTTGAGCTTCAGCTACTTAGTTACCGCTACCGAGCCCGCTACACCTGGTACGACGATTGAATTAGTTCAAGCGTACGGGCAAAGGGCATGGCTGTAAAGGGCTGTGGCCCGGCTCTTGCTCGGAGCCTAACCACCCCCTCACCGTCAAGCAGAAAATGCGGGGATCGACCGGGCGCTACCGCTACGAATCGCGGTGAGCAGCCGACATCCGGTGGGCGCTAGCGGGACGACCGCTTGGTCTGGTGGTCGACCGCGGCCTTGATGAAGCGCGCAAACAGCGGGTGTGGAGCGCTGGGGCGGGACTTGAACTCGGGGTGGAACTGGCAGGCCACGAAGTACGGGTGCTGGGGCAGCTCGATCATCTCGACCAGCCGGCCGTCCGGGGACAGGCCGGACAGCACCATGCCGTGGCGCTCCAGGGTGTCGCGGTAGTTGTTGTTGATCTCCCAGCGATGGCGGTGCCGCTCGCTGATCTCGAGCGCGCCGTAGGCGTCGGCGGCCCGCGTGCCGGCCTTGAGCACGCACGGGTACGCGCCGAGCCGCATCGTCGCGCCCTTGTCCGTGATGCCGCGCTGGTCGGGCATCAGGTCGACGACCGGATGCGCCGCCGACGGGTCGATCTCGGTCGAGCTCGCCTTGTCCAGGCCGCAGACGTGGCGCGCGAACTCGATGCACGCGAGTTGCATGCCGAAGCAGATGCCGAAGAACGGCACGCCCTTCTCGCGCGCGTAGCGCACCGCCGCGATCTTGCCCTCGGTGCCGCGGGCGCCGAACCCGGGCGCGACCAGGACGCCGTCGAAGTCCGCGAGCGACGCGGTGCCGCTGCGCTCGAGCTCCTCGCTGTCGATGTGCTTGATCTCGACGCGGCAGTCGTTCGCGATGCCGCCGTGGAGCAGCGCCTCGTTGAGGCTCTTGTACGCCTCGACCAGCTGCACGTACTTGCCGATGAACGCGACCTTCACCTTGCGCCTGGGCTCGGTGATGCGCTTGACGACCTCTTCCCACGACGACAGCCGCGACGCGCGCGACCAGATGTTGAGCAGCGACGCGAGCCGCTGGTCGAGGCCCTGCTCGCACAGGGCGATCGGCAGCCGGTACACGGTGTCGACGTCGATCGACTGGAACACGCTGTCGGCGGCGACGTTGCAGAACATCGCCATCTTCTTGAGCAGTTCCTCGGAGAGCTCCTGCTCGCAGCGCACGATCAGCACGTCGGCCTGGATGCCGATCTCGCGCAGCTTCTGGACCGAGTGCTGCGTGGGCTTGGTCTTGAACTCGCCGGCCGCGCGGATGTGCGGCACGAGCGTGAGGTGGACGCTGACCGAGTTCTGCAGCCCGAGCTCGACCCGCAGCTGGCGCACGGCCTCGAGGAACGGCAGCGACTCGATGTCGCCGACGGTGCCGCCGACCTCGACGACGAGGACGTCGAGGCCCTCGGCGCAGCGCAGGATCCGGCTCTTGATCTCGTCGGTGATGTGCGGGATGACCTGCACCGTCGAGCCGAGGTACTCGCCGCGGCGCTCCTTGCCGATCACGGTCGAGTAGACCTGGCCGGTCGTGATGTTGTTGAGCCGCGACATCTTCGTCGACACGAACCGCTCGTAATGGCCGAGGTCGAGATCGGTCTCCGCGCCGTCGTCGGTGACGTACACCTCGCCGTGCTGCGTCGGGTTCATCGTGCCGGGATCCACGTTGATGTACGGGTCCAGCTTCATGTTCGCGACCTTGAGGCCGCGGTTCTCCATGAGCGCACCGATCGTCGCCGACACCATGCCCTTGCCGAGCGAGCTCACCACACCGCCGGTCACGAACACGAACTTCGTCTGCTGCGCCATGAAGATTCCTTCCGGCGCAACGTGCAGCGGTGCGCCAGACGGTTTCTACCCGATCGCGGCGACGAAAGACAAGCGCGAGATCGGCCAGGAAAATCCCCACGCTCCGACGGCAGATCGTGCGCGGCGCGTCACCAGCCGATCTGCCGGCGCCAGCCGGAGATCTCGGTGCCGCTGCTACCGTTTGTCGCCACCGCGCCGGACGAGGCGGTTCCGCTGCCGGCCCGGGCCGGTGACTGCGTGTGTGCGTCGAGCGCGGCCGCGATGATCGCGGCGGTCAGCTCGGCCTCGTCGGCGCGCGGCGCCAGCTCCGCCGCGTTGCGCGCGATGAAGCCGGTGTCGTAGTCGCCGGCGATGAACGCGGCCTGCCGCAGGCAGCGGCGGTGGAACGCGAGGTTCGTCTCGATGCCGCGCACCATGTACTCGTCGAGCGCGCGCCGCATGCGGGCGAGCGCGGCCTTGCGGTCCTCGCCCCACACGACGAGCTTGGAGATCATCGGATCGTAGTGGACGGGGATCTCGGCGCCCTCGTAGCAGCCGCTGTCGTTGCGCACGTACGGGCCGTCGGGCACCCGCAGGTGCGTGATGCGGCCGGGCGACGGCAGGAACTTGACCGGATCCTCGGCGTAGATGCGGCACTCGATCGCGTGGCCGCGGCGGCGCGCGTCGATCTCCTCCTGCTTCATCGGCAGCGGCGTGCCCTCGGCGACGTCGAGCTGCCACGCGACGAGGTCGACGCCGAAGATCATCTCGGTCACCGGGTGCTCGACCTGCAGCCGCGTGTTCATCTCGAGGAAATAGAAGCCGCCATCGGCGCCGAGCAGGAACTCGCACGTGCCGGCGCCGACGTACTTGACCGCGCGGGCGGCCGCGACGGCGGCCTCGCCCATGCGCTTGCGCAGCTCGGCACCGACCACGGGCGACGGTGCCTCCTCGATGACCTTCTGGTGGCGGCGCTGGATCGAGCAGTCGCGCTCGCCGAGGTAGACGAGGTTGCCGTGGGTGTCGCCAAATACCTGGATCTCGATGTGGCGAGGCCGATCGATCGCCTTCTCGAGGTAGACCGTGCCGTCGCCGAACGCGGCGGTCGCCTCGCGGACCGCGCCGTCGAACGCCCCCGTGAACTCGGCCTCGCCGGGGACCAGGCGCATACCCTTGCCACCCCCGCCCGCCGCCGCCTTGATGAGCACGGGGAAGCCGATCTTCTTGGCCGACGCGAGCGCGAGCTCGGCGCTCGGAAAGCCGTTGCCGGCGGGCCCGTTGTCGCCCGGGACGACCGGCGTGCCGGCCGCCATCACCGTCTTGCGGGCCTCGGTCTTGCTGCCCATCTTCCGCATCGCGTCGGCGCTCGGGCCGATGAACGTGATCCCGGCCGCCGCGCATGCGTCCGCAAAGTCTTC
>DAIRFU010000024.1:0-22450 GCA_036794935.1 Kofleriaceae bacterium
GAGACCGCGCGCGTCCTCGGTCCGGGGCGCGGGCAGGTTATGGACAACGACCTAGCGCGCCTGGACGCGCTCGAGGGCAAGTGGGAGGACGCCGAGCGCAAGGTCGCCACCCTGCTCGCCGACCCGGATCCGGCGATCGCACAGCTCGGCTTCGTCCAGAAGGCGCGGCAGATCATGTGGCGCGGCTCGCGCGAGGACATCGTGCAGGTGTCACGAACCTTCGCGTCGCGGCTCATCCCGAGCTCGTCGCAGGTGTTCAACTTCATCGAGAACCTCGAGAGCGGCGGCACGCTCGACCGCAAGGCGTGGCAGCGCGCGCTGCGGGCACCGGCCGCGCAGGACATGCCGACCCGTCAGCTGCTGATCCGCACCCAGATCTTCTGCGAGGTCGCGCTCGCGTTCGACGATCTCGAGCTCGCGATGGAGGGGCTCGGCGAGCTCGACCAGCTCGGCCTCCTGGACGTGACGTGGCTCGACAGCTGTCCCCTGATGGCGCGCGTCGCCACCCATCGCGGCTACGTCGCGCTGCGCAGCGACGTCGGCCAGCGGGCCGCGCGCGTGCTCGCCGCGTTCCACGCGGTCGGCGCGCCCAGCTAGCCGCAACGCGGCGGCTACTCGCCGTCGTCTTGCTTGACGAGCCGCGGTCCGCGCGGCGCATCCGGCTCGGCCGGAACCGGCGCCTCGTGCGTGACCTCGCGCGTGAACGACACGAATGCCATCTGCGGCCTGCGCGACGCCTCCGTGATGACGAAGCGGATGCCGTCGAACAGCCAGCCGCGCGACACCCACGCGTTCACCGCCTCCTCGATCGTCTCGTCGGTGACGATCGAGAGCTCGACGAACTTGTAGACGAGCTTCATCCGCGCTGCTTGTGGAGCAGCTTGCACGCGTAGGGCGCGTGGTAGCTGATGATCATGTCGGCGCCCGCGCGGCGGATGCCCATCAGCGTCTCGAGCACGATGCGGTCTCGATCGACCCAGCCGCGCTCCGCGGCGGCCTCGATCATCGCGTACTCGCCGCTGACGTTGTACGCGCAGACCGGCATGTTGACCTCGTCGCTGACCGCGCGGATCACGTCGAGGTAGGCGAGCGCCGGCTTGACCATCACGATGTCGGCGCCCTCGGCGACGTCCATCGAGACCTCGCGGATCGCCTCGGCGACGTTCGCGTAGTCCATCTGGTGGCCGCGGCGATCGCCCTCCTGCGGCGCGCTGTCGACCGCGTCGCGGAACGGCCCGTAGTAGGCCGACGCATACTTCGCGGAGTACGCGAGGATCGCGACCTGATCGAAGCCGTCCTCGTCGAGGCTCTCGCGGCAGGCGCCGACGAACCCGTCTAGCATGCCGCTCGGCGCGACGACGTCGACGCCGGACCGGGCGTAGCTGACGACCGTGCGCGCGAGGTTCTCGAGCGACGCGTCGTTGTCGAGCTCGCCATGATCGAGCACGCCGCAGTGGCCGTGGTCCGTGTACTCGCAGAAGCACGCGTCGGCCATCACGACGAGCTCGGGGCGCGCCTTCTTGATCGCGCGGATCGCCTTCTGGATGACGCCGGTGTCCTTCCAGGCCTCCGAGCCCACCGCGTCCTTCTTCTCGGGGATCCCGAACAGCATCACGCCCGGGATGCCGAGGTCGGCAGCCGCGGCTGCCGCGTCGACCGCCTTGTCGACGGAGAAGTTGAACTGCCCGGGCAACGAGCCGATCGGCTTGGCGACGCCCGAGCCGGGGACCACGAACAGCGGGTAGATGAAGTCCTCGGGGGCGAGCCGCGTCTCGCGGATCATCCGGCGGAGATTCTCGGTGCGCCGCATCCGGCGCGGCCGGTAGTCGGGGTAATTCATTCAACGACTGGGATACACCGAGCCGACCGCCCGCGCCATGCCCTCGGGCGTCGGCACCTCGGCGATGGCCACGTCTCGCACGCCGGCCTCGCGCAACGCGGCCGCCGTGGTCTCGCCGATCGCGCAGAACCCGGTGACGAGCGCGGCCAGCTCGTGGTCGCGGGCGGCCATCGTGGCCGCGAGTGCGCGTACCTGCGAGGGTGCGAAGACCGCGCAGATGGCGGCGCCGCCGCGCACCAGCAGCTCGGCCCCCTCGGCGAGCGCCGGATCGTCGGGCGCCACCGCGAGCGTGCGGTACGCGATCACGTCGACGACCTCGGCACCGGCAGCGCGCAGGATCTCTCGAATGTCGACGCGGCCCTCCTCGGCACGCGGCACGAGCACGCGCCGTCCAGCCAGCTGGTGCGTCGCGACCAGCGTGCGAGCGAGCTCCGCGCCGTCGCGGACGCCGGCCGGCAGGTGCGCGGGTAGCTTGGCGATATCGAGTGCGCGCTTGGTCGCCGGGCCGACCGCCCACACCGCGGGCACCGCGGGCATCGCGGTTCGCGTCCCGGCCACGCCCGCGAGGGCACGTGCGAGCTCGTGCGCGGCGCGCGGGCTGGCGACCACGATGGCCGCAAACTCGCCCTCCGCGAGGGTGCGCGCGAGCGCGTCGCGATCGGCGGGCGGCGCGGTCCGGGTCACCGGCATCGCGACGACCGAGAGACCGAGCGGCGCGAGCGCACTCGCGTACGCCTGTGCGTCGACCGGATCGCGGGTCAACACGGCCCTGGCCATACGCAACCTTAGTCCACCTGGCACGCCATGTGCTGCCCGTTACGTGACATGGCCCCCGATCCCGAGCTCGAGCGTGCGCGCACGCTCGCACGCGTGCTCGACCGCTACTACGTCGATCCGCTGCTCGGCCTCGTGCTCCCCGGCGGCGGCGACGTGCTCGGCTCGCTGCTCGGCATCTACACGGTCGTGATGGCCGCGCGGCGCCGGGTGTCGCCGATCGTCATCGCGCGCATGCTGATGAACCTCGCCGCCGACGCGCTGCTCGGCTTCATCCCGCTGCTCGGCGACATCTTCGACTTCGGGTTCAAGGCGCACGTCAAGAACCTCGAGCTGCTCGCCAATCGCGCGCAGCACGGCGGCCGCGCGACCACGCGTGACTGGCTGGTCGTGATCGCCGCGTCCCTCGCCTACCTCGCGGTGCTCGCGCTCGTGATGTGGGGGATCGTGGCGCTGCTGCGCGCGATCTTCTAGCGTTCTGGTAGGGTCTGGCCGTGCGCCTCGCGCTCCTTCTGACCGCCACGATCGCGTGCTCGACCAACGGCAAGCGCGAGGACAGCGCCGCTCCGATGCCTCCGCCCACGCACACGTCCACGACCACGCCCTCCGCCGATGCCGGTCCGTACGTCGGTCCCAAGGTCGTCCTCACGACCCCCAAGGGCGATACCGAGGTGAAGGTCGAGGTCGTCGCGACCGAGGCAAAGATCCAGAAGGGGCTGATGTACCGCCGGCACCTGCCGCTCGACGCCGGCATGCTGTTCTTGATGGGCACCGAGAAGGAGTGGCCATTCTGGATGCGCAACACGCTCATCCCGCTCGACATGCTGTTCATCGGCAGCGACATGAGGGTCGTCGGCATCGTCGAGAACGCGGAGCCGCTGACCGAGTCGCTGCGTACGGTCGGCAAGCCCTCGCTCTACGTGCTCGAGGTCAATGGAGGCTGGAGCAAGGCGCACGCCGTCGCCGCCGGCGCGCAGGTCCGATTCGAGAACGTGCCGCCGCGGTAGGAACGCTGCAGCAGGCGGTTTGCGTTCAGTTCCCGTGACCGGTGCCGCATTGGCCGAACCGCTGAACTATGGCCGAGATCACGGGTGCTCGGGGCCGTTTCCGCTTATTGTGCCCCGTCGGCGTTCTGCGATAGAACCACCGTCACCACATACGAGGGGATTCCAATGGCCTTCCGCCCATGCTTGCTTGCTGCTGCTGCTGTTCTACCGATGTCGCTTGTCGCCTGTGGCGGCGATGATGGTCAGCCCGTTCCCGAGGGCATGCACTACCACTACGTCGTCAACAAGGCGTTCGTGCCGACCACGAACACGGAGGCACGCCAGTACGGGCTCGACCTCAACGATGACGACACCGTCGACAACCAGCTCGGCATGGTGCTGAGCACGCTCGCAGGCCTGAAGTTCGACGTCCAGGCGACCATCGACGCGGCGGTCGCCGAGGGCAGCATCGAGCTGCTGGTCGACTTCCAGACCAAGGACTTCACGAACACCGCGGCCGCGGGCATCCAGATCTTCCTCGGCGAGAACGAGATGCCTGCCGCGTGCAACGCGGACGAGACGTACGACGAGGTGACGATGACGGGCTGCGGCCATCATCTCGACGGCAACGCGTCGTTCTCGATCGCGGCGAACTCGCCCGACAACGCGGCGCTCGCAGGCAAGATCATCAACGGCAAGTTCACCGGCGGCTCGGAGGACAGCAGCGTGTCGCTCCAGATCGCGCTCGGTGGCACCGAGGCGATCCAGCTCGACCTGATCGGTGCGCGCGCGCAGGCGACCGGCATCAGCGAGACCGGCATCAGCGACAGCCTGATCCTCGCCGGCGCGGTTACCAAGGACGACATCGACACCAAGGTCATCCCGGCCGTCCACGGCCAGCTCGCGCCGATCCTCACGAGAGACTGCACGACCACGACGCCGCCGGAGTGCGGCTGCGCGGACGGCTCGACCGGCGCCACCGTGATCAGCGTGTTCGATACGACGCCGAAGGACTGCATGGTCACGATCGACGAGATCAAGAACAACCAGCTCATCGTCAGCCTCCTCGCGCCGGACGTCGAGATCCAGGGCAAGAAGGCGCTCTCGCTCGGTATCAAGGCGACCGCCGTCAAGGCCATGTACACCGTCGCCGGGCAGTAAGCCTGGCGTCCAGGCCGAGCCTGGAGCGGTGCGGGGTGATCGTGAGATCACCCCGTTTGCATTTTCGGCGTCACCGATCAGCGCGTGCCGAGCGTTCCGAGGCTGGCGTTCGGCGACACGATTCCCGTGCTGGTCAGCCCAGCGGGCGCCGTGTTGACGCGGATGCGCCCAGCGCCTCCGCCCCCGTGCCCGCCGAACACGAGGCCGTCGACGGTCTTGTCCTGGCCTGGCTTCGAGCCAATCGCGCCGGCTGCGCCGTCGCCGCCGTTGCCACAGCTCGTCGCGTTCACGCCGCTGCCGCCGGCCGCCGGCTGGTTGTCCGTGCGGCCATTCTCGCCCGCCTTCGGAGCGAACCCACCGCCCGCGCCGGCGCCGCCGTTCGCGACCACGTTGCCGGATACGGTGACGAGCGGTGCCTCGAGCAGGATGCCTCCGCCAGAGCCGCCACCGGCGTAGCTCGAGCCGTTGGCCGAGACGATCCCCTCGACGGTGATCTTGGAGCGACTCACGAGCTGGACCGCGCCGCCGCCATGGCCGCGGACAGTGCCCGAGTAGATTCCGGAATCACAGCCGCCTCGCAACGGGGTCAGCGTGGCATTTCCAGTGACGCCTCCGGCGTTGCCACCGGCAGCACTCGAATTGTTCGAGGTGTTGGTCACGCTGCCGCCACGCCCGCCCGCGGTGCCGAAGCCGCCGCCACCGGCCCCGGAGAGGGCCTGGCTGCCGCTCACCGTCGCCTTCCCCTCGCAGGTCGCGTTGTTCAGCGCTCCGGGCCCGGCGACATCCTGGGTCGCCGAGAGGGAGAAATGTCCGCTGATCCGGATGTCGCCGTCGCTCACGATCGCGAGCGCGTTGCTCCCCGTCACCGTGACATCGCCAGCGACGAGGCTGCCGACGACGAGGACGCGCACGGCTGGCGAGCTGCCGGTCACGGACGATGTCACCGTCACGACAATCCCATCGGCCTTCACTTCACCGGTGTTCGTATCGATCGTCGCGGTGCCACCGAGATTGATGTCCGGCTTGCCCGCGGTCTGGTCGAGAAGCGACGCGAGACCGTTGGATGGATCGACATCGTTGCAACGGATCTCGCTCGCATGACAGCCGAGCGCGCAGGCGATGGACTCCTCTCCAGTGCCGTCGCTGTTGCAAACAACCAACGTATCGTTCGCGCAGCTCAGGGCTTCGTTGGCGGCACATGTGTCCGCTGCGTCAGCCGTCGCTGGCGCATCCTCCGGTATCGCTGCATCCGCGCTGGCGTCGGCAGCGACTCCCGCATCGGGCGTCTTGCTCGATACGCTTCCGCAAGCCAGCAACGGTGCAGCACACAGGACAACTAACGACCTACACACTTTGCGCCACGTCATCCGAGAAGCGTAACAATCGCGGCAACATAGCGTCAAGCGACATCGGAGAAATCACTCGCTCCGGCGCAGAACACGCGCTCGAGCGCGTCGTCGAGCGGCTCCCCCGCGAGCAGCACGCGGCGGGCGTCGCGGTCGGCGCTCGTGACGTACGGCTCGAGCGCGTCGAGCAGCTGGTGCACGGCGAGCTGCGCGAGCTCGAGCGCGGACGACGTGCGCGGCTCGTCGCTGTAGGCGCCGTGCAACAGCTGCGCGAGCGCGAGCACCGCGAGGAATGCATTGCGCGCGAGCAGGTCGGCGGACGGGTCATCGGGTTTGGGATCGTCGATCGCGTCGGCGAGCCGGGCCAGCGCCGCGTCGACGGCGCGCACGTGGTGGCACCACGCCGCGAAGTCGATCTCGTCGCGAAGCCGGCCGACCTCGACGAGCACGCCGTTGAATGCAAAGTCGATCGTCGAACGGGAATGCATGCGGCGCCGAGTTGCATCGCCCGCGCCAGGCGCAACGCCGCGACAACGCACGCGCGACGCCTCGCCGTCCGACGGTGCGCGGACATCGTGTCCGGCGCCCGGTCATCCGCGAAACGGGGCGCGCCAGAGGATGCCCACGATCGAAGCCCGTGCGCGACCAGGCGCGTGGCGGCGGCGATCCCGGGGGGCACCGAGCTGGCGGCATTGACGAGCTCGATGCTTGACCCGGCAGCGGGCGCACGTTACCGGACGAGCATGAGGTTCGTGGTTCGGTGGGTGGCCGTATTCGCGCTGGTCGGGTTGGTCGGTTGCGTGTCCTCCGTCTTGCAGAAGCTGGTCACGCCCGACAAGACCAAGTTATCGGACGACGTTCGCGCCGGGCTCGAGACGACCGAGGAGTCGCCGGAACCCCACGACCTCGGACCCTACGGGTTCCGGGTCACCTGGATCGCCTGGAACAGCGGCTTTCGCGGTGGCGAGCTGCGGATCGGCGACCGCATCACCGGCGTCGACGATCACATCTATAGCCGAGCGGAGCGCACGCAGTTGCGGGCCAACGGGGCCGCGATCGGCAACTACGCCGAACCGCAGTACTGGGCGAAGCACGGAGGCCGTGAGGGCAAGCGAGTCACTCTGCACGTCTGGCGCAAGGGCAAGGCCTTCGACGTCACCGGGACGCTGCGCGCCGATCGGTTCTACTACACGCGCGACGACAAGCCCGCCCTCGGACCGGACGGACCGCCGCGCCTCGGCAACGACGGGTTCGACGCGCCCTGGTCGAGCTGGTACGAGCGTTTCGTCTTCGACGGAAGCAAGGTCCTCGATGCGGGCTTCCGCCGGTACGGCGTCAACAATCGCACTTCGCTCGAGTCGCTCCAGGAGCAGAGGCCGCGAATCGACTATCTGCTCGCACATTATCCGGGCCCGTTCGCCGAGGCCGCCCAGCGGGACTGGCAGGCCCTGCATGACGTGCTCCTCGGCACCGAGCGCACGATCACGGCTGCTGACCTCGAGTACCGCACGCTCGGCGAGCAACGCGCGGCAACGATCGCGAAGGTCGCAGCGAGTGCGCGCGAGGCGTTCCTGGCGGCGCGCAAGGCGGATCGGATCGAGCCCTTCCCGGCCGCCGATCCGGTCGAGGGCGATCTCGAGCAGGTGAAGGGCAAGATCGTGGTGCTGCCGGCGATGGGCAACCGCGACTGGATCTCCGAGGGCGGACACGGCTACCTGGTGGCCGGCGATGGCCACCGCGGTTTCTATTTCGTCGACTCGCGCTCGCGCGCAATGGTCCGGGTACTCACCGCGGCCTACCGCTACCAGCAACTGGTCAGCCCAAAGCTCGCCGAGACCTACTCGATCATCGGGCGGATTACCGGCGAGCCATCGATGCGGTTTCTGGGCGACGTCGCGGTGGCGGGCCTCGACATCGAGGTGATCGGCGCGACCGTTGCGGATGCGATGTTCGTCGATGTCGGATCGGGCGACGACAAGGAGGCGCGGTTCGCCGGGCAGGAGACCCTCACGGCCTTGGGCGCCAAGATCCCGGGCCCACGCGCGACCCCTTCGCAGGTCGTGGCGGCGGCATTCACTGCCCTCAAGATCGGCGATAGGGACGTGTGGGGCCAGTTGTTCGCGCCCTGGAACGTCTCCGTCTACGGCTGGGGGCGCGTCTCGTTCTGGCCCTCGTATTACCGTAGCCCGCCCGACGATTGGGTGCGCGCGCGGCGGCTGATCCTCGACAGCGTGTACGACGTCGACGTGGTCGATGAGGGCCTGGTCGTGCGACTCACCGACGGCACCGAATTCGCGGGCGCGCCGGTGATCGAGCAGGTCGAGGTCGAGGTCGAGGCCATCGGCAAGTTTCCTGAGGGCTATCGCCCGTTCACCAGTGTAGCCGTCCATCGCGTGTGGACACTGCAGCGGGTGGACGGCGGGCCATGGCGGATCGTCGACCGGAGGGGAATCTGATGAAGCGAGCCCTGCTGATCATCGCGCTACTGCTCGCCTGGGCACCCGGCGCGGCGCTCGCCAGCTGGGACGCTCGCAAGAGCGAAGCTATGTCCTTGCTCGCCAGCGCGACCGTCACCGAGGAGGAAAAGGTCGCGCTCAAGCAGGCGCTCGAGACGTACTTCGGGGGCCGGGAGGACTGCTTCGAGGGGTTGATCGCGATCGTCGCCAAGACCGACGAGAGCGAGCAGCAGCCGACGTTCCGCGATCGTGTAGGCGTGTGCAGCGTCGGAGCCACCCAGGTGCTCAGCCGCGCGCTCCAGAGTATCAAGGAGCCCTCGAAGGCGGCGCTCGAGCTGCTCAACGTGCTCAGCACCCAGGAGGCGGCCTTCTATCAGAATCTGGGTAGCGTGAGCGTCGCCGGTGCCCGCGACCGGATCGTCGTGATCCGCATCCACCTCGCCGAGATGACCAAGGTGCTCGACGGCAAGTGGAGAGCTCTGCTCGACGAGGACGCGACCCTCGACGACCGCGCGAAGCAGATGGCACCGCAGATTCGCGCCGACTACGACGCGATCATCAAGATGGCGGCGGAGACCAATCGCGACGCAGCCGAGACCATCGCCGATATCGTGAAGCGCTGGCTCGATGCCGGCAGCCCCAGCCCCGGCACCGGCAACGACAACATCGACCAGGGCATCGCGGTGGTGAAGGGCGTGCTCCAGGTGGCGATCGCGCAGTGGCAGTCGATGCACACTCGCGTCTACCGACGGTTGGACACCTACCACGCTCTGTTCAGCAGCGAGCGGCGCGTGCTGGTGATGTTCAAGGACGTGCGCGAGGACGTGAAGGAGTTCCTCGAGGACAACGATTTTCCGAAGGCCGACGCGGCATACGCGGCGGCGAAGGGGTCGCTCGACACGTTCGCCTCGAGCGCGAAGACGTCGGGGCAGTCGAGCGACGCAGCCGAGCTGCGCGACGACTTGATGGAGAAGCTCACGGCTCACCGCAAGGAGGCGGCGGACGTGTACGCCACGTTCGTCGCGAGGCACCAGGAGAAGTTCTTCGGCGCGCTCGGCCCCGACATCCAGCGCGAGCTCGTCGAGCACGAGGACTGGGACAGGTACGCGTCCAGCATCGACCGCTATGCGCTCGACGCCAAGCTTCGCGACTGGCATACCAAGGCGACGAACCTGTTCGAGGTCGATCTATCGCATCTGTCGAACGACGCACGCGAGCGGCTCAAGACCGGGCTGCGCGCCGTACTCGAGGATCTCGTCGAGGAATACGAGACCGCAGAGAAGGACTACCGCCAGCTCAAGACCGAGACCCGCGACGAACGAAAGCAGGTCGAGGACGAGCTACGGTAGTCTGAGGTTGTCGATCCGATGTGGTTGCACGTCGACCAGCGTCCGATGCGCGCACGGTGCGAGGCGATCCTGGCGCGTGTGGCGACCGCCCCCGAACACCCGGTTCCCAGCGAGGCGACCGAGCGCGAGCTGCTAGACGTGCTCGGCGCGGTGCGGCTGGTCGATGGGGCGCGACGAGGGACGACCGCGATGCTGTTCACCGAGGTGGACGATCCAGCAGACCGGCACCGGACGATCGAGCGCGCCATTCCGGCGCGCGGCGCGCTACGCCGGGGGCGTGCCGTGGCAACGGTGCTCGTGGTCGGCGCCGTGCTCGTCGGTCTCGCCCGGCTCTCGCCGTGGCTATTGCTGGTGCCGGCGGTTTTGCTGGGGGTCTGGTTCTGGCGCTGGTACCGCCGCTGGTTCGCGTCGGCCGCCAGCGCGATCTATGTCTCGCAGACCAAGGAGCAGGCAGCGATCGCCGAGGCAGCCGGCGATACCAGGGCCCTGGCCGCGATCTACGAGGAGGTGCGCCAGATGATCGCCCAGGATCGGATTCCCGCGCGCAATGGGTTCCACCTCGCCGATGTCCTGGCCGCGGCCGCGACCCTCACGCCCTTGCCCGTCGAGCTCCCCCGCGAGCTGTGGCGGCTCCTGGTCATCGCGCCCGAGGCGGACCTCAGCTTCGACCTCGCGCGGGAAACGATCGAGCGCAAGTTCCAGGACCGTCCGCACCAGCTCGCGTCGCGCATCCGCCGCGCGCTGCGCGACGGGACCGATCTCGGGCCGCTGCTCGACGAGTGCTCGACGTTGATCGAACGCTTGCCGCCGCGCCTGCTCGTCGCGTTGCCCGTCGTGCTCGACGAGGTCGTGGCCGTCGCGACCGAGCCCGCGACGATCGAGCGAGCCGACGCGCTGCACGAGCGTCTATCGGAGCGCCGCCGTGAGGTCGCGGAAACCGGGCACGAGGACGCGACGCGCTCGACGCGCCATCGTCGCCCCCCACCCGAACCCGCGGCTTCCTCCACCACGGTGGCGCCGACCTCGACGCGGCGAGGGGCCCGCCCGATCGCCGCGCTTCATGCCGCGGTCGCGAGCGCGAACGACGGGCGCGCGAAGGTGCTCGCGCTCTACCGGTCCGTGCGTGACGCCGCCGAGGGCAATGCTCGCGAACGGCGGCAGCAGGACCTGATCACGGCGATGCAGCTCGCCGCGACCTGGGCCAGCAAGCACGGAGATGAGCCGCTGCTCGGCGAGATCCGCCAAGACGCGCGCGCGCTCCTCGCTCGTCGGTGGATCCCTGCCGGCACCGGAGCGCAGCTGGCGGGCGTCCTGCGCGAGTGCGTGGACGCGGAGCCCCTGCCGACGACGCTCCTCGACGACTACGCGGCGCTCGGGGCGCTGGCTCCGGACGTGGAAGCGCCACTGTTCTGGTCGATCGTCGACGCCGCGATCGCGCGGCTCGAGCTACGTGTACGCGCGCTGGTGCAGACGGCAGGCGCCGGGTCGCGAGCGGCACTCGCCGAGATGGTCGTGGCTCTCGAGGCGACCGCAGGGAGCGCCGGCGATCCCGAGATCGCCACGCGCGCGCGAGCGCTCGCAGCGCAGGTCGACGCCCTGCGCCGGTGACGCTGACCGGCTGCGCCGCTAGAGGGTCACGATCGAGATGCCGTTCGCGGCGAGGTGCCCGGCACCGACGATGCCGGCGTCATCTTCGAGCTGAGCGGGAACGATGGTGAGCGCCTCGAGCGACGGGGCGTTGCCGACGCTCACGAGGCTGGTCTCGACGAGCTGATACAGGGTCGGGCAGCGGCCGAGCATGCCGCCGCCGAGCACGAGGCGCTCGGGGTTGAGCACCGCGATCGCGTTGCCGAGGGTGACCGCGAGCAGCGGCGCGAGCTCGCTCCACAGGCCGAGCGCCCACGGATCGCCCTCGCCGGCCGCCTGGTCGACATGACCCGGGTGGATGTGCTCGATGCCACCCGCGATCCGGATCGCCGAGCTCTGGGCGCCCGCGGAGAGCTCCTTCGTGATCCGCCGCTGCACGTAGCTGCCGCCGCAGTACGCCTCGACGCAGCCGCGGTTGCCGCACGCGCACGGCTCGGCATGCTCGTCCCAGCGGACCTTCGCGTGGCCGATCTCGCCCGCGGTGTTGCTCGCGCCCTCGACGAGCGCGCCGTTGACGATCATGCCGCCGCCGATGCCGGTGCCGACGTACACGCCGAGCACGTCGCGCGAGCCGCGCGCCGCGCCCGCGATAGCCTCGCCGTAGACGATCGCGTTGAGGTCGTTGTAGACGCCGACCTGGAAGCGCGGGCCGAGCCGGCGCGCGAGCAGCTGGCCGAACGGGGTGTCGCGCCAGCGCAGGTGCGGCGAGTTCGCGATGGTGCCCTCGCGGTCGCGCAGCATCGCCGCGATGCCGATGCCGACGGTCGCCACAGCGCCGCCCGTGGCGGAGGAGCCGGGACCTGCGCCCGCGACCGGCGCCGCCAGATCCTCGACCATCCGCGCGCAACGCTCGACGATGGTCGCCGGATCGCGCGGCTCGCCGACCGCCTCCTTGCGATGATCGACGAGGCTCGCGGTGTCGCCGATGATCGCGGCGCGCAGGTTCGTGCCGCCGAGATCGATGCCGATTCTCATATCGATTGCCTCGCCGCGGCCAGGTGGCCCTCGATCGTGCGCCGGATCTCGGCGAGCCGCGCCTCGGTGGTCGCCTCGCAGCGCATGACGAGCGCGGGTTGCGTGTTCGACGCGCGTACGAGGCCCCAGCCACCGTCGAACGCGGCGCGCACGCCGTCGATATCGACGACGCCGCGCACGGCCGGATCGTCGCGCAGCCGGCGGGTCACCGCGGCAACGATGGCGGCCTTCTTGTCGTCGGGACAGTCGATGCGGATCTCGGGCGTGTTGATCGCGGCGGGCAGCTCGGCCGCCCGCTCGGCGAGCGAGCGCTCGCCCACGCTGAGCAGCTCGAGGAGCCGTGCGCCCGCGTAGATCGCATCGTCGAAGCCGAGCCAGCGGTGCGCGAAGAACAGGTGACCGCTCATCTCTCCCGCGAGCTGCGCGCCGGTCTCCTTCATGCGCGCCTTGATCAGCGAGTGGCCGACCTTCCACATCTCGACCCGACCACCGGCCGCGGCGAGCTCGTCGTACATCGCCTGCGAGCACTTGACCTCGCCGACAAACCGCGCGCCCGGCACCTCGGCCAGGAGCGCCTTGCCGAGCAGGATCATCAGTTGATCGCCCCACAGAATGCGGCCACTGCCGTCGACCGCGCCCAGCCGATCGGCGTCGCCGTCGAGCGCGATGCCGAGCTCGGCACCCTCGCGCTGCACGGTCTCGATCAGATCGCGCACGTTCTCGGGCTGCGTCGGATCGGGGTGGTGATTCGGGAAGCGGCCGTCGAGCTCGCAGTAGAGCGGCACGACGTCGAAGCCGAGCCGGCGGTACAGCGACACCGCGGTCGGCCCGCCCGCTCCATTGCCGGCATCGACGACGACCTTGAAGCGCCGCGTACCGAGCCGGAGCTGGCTCACCGCGTGATCGAGATACGCGCCGGTGACATCGCGCGACTGCAGCGCGCGGTGCGGCACGACAACCCCGCGGGCCGAGGTGAGCTCGACCCGCTCCGCCTCCGCCGGCCGCGCGAGCAGCGCCTCGACCTCGCCACGCAGCTTCGCGATCTCGGCGCCGTGCAACGTCTCGGTGCCGCGCATCAGCTTGAAGCCGTTGTCCTCGGGCGGGTTGTGACTGCCGGTGATCATCACGGACGCGGCGGGCTCGAGCTGATGCGCCGCGAAGTAGAGGACGGGCGTCGGCACCACGCCGATATCGATCACGTCGGCATGGACCCGAATGCCGTCGGTCAGGGCCGCGAACAGCCGTGGCGAGTGGACACGGGGATCGCGGCCGACGACGACGGTCGTGCCCGGGCTCCGGAGTGAATCCGGCCCGCTCGATTCCGCGGCGGCGACCCGGGCGCCGAGCGCGGTGCCGAGCGCGCGCACGGTCGCGTCATCGAGGTCGCGCTCCGCGACGCCGCGGATGTCGTACTCACGAAAACTGCGCGGGTTCACCGCTCACAGATACCGCGCGAGGCCACGAGCGGAAAGGGCATCGATGACCTTGCGTACGTCCTGGGCCTCTTCCTTCCGGATGACCAGGATCGCGTCGCCGCTCTTGACGACGACGACGTCCGAGAGCCCGACCGTGGCGACGAGCGTCGCATCGTCGGAGACGACGACGTTGCCGGTGCCGTCGATGACGAGCGCCGGCCCGATCGTCGTGTTGCCGGCCGCGTCGGTGCCGCGCACCGCGGGCAACGCGGCCCACGAGCCGACGTCGTCCCAGCCGACGCGCGCGGGCACGGTGACGACGCGTTCGGCCTTCTCCATCACGCCGTGGTCGAACGAGATCGACGGCAGCGTCGGGTACAGCGTGCGCGCCGCGCCCGGATCGCGCGCGATCTCGCGGACGGCCGCCGCGGTCGCCGGCAGGTGACGGTCGAGCTCGGCGAGCACGCGCCGCGCGCTCGCGCCGAAGATGCCCGCGTTCCACAGGTAGTGGCCACTCGCGAGGTACTGCTCGGCGGTCGCGCGATCTGGCTTCTCGACGAAGCGCGTGACCGGCGTCGCGATCCCGGGCGCCGGCGTGCCCGCGATCTCGAGGTAGCCAAAGCCGGTCTCCGGCCGCGTCGGCGCGATGCCGATCGTCGCGATCACGTCGTCATGCTCGACGGCGGCGAACGCGGCAGCGAGCGCGCGCGCGAACCCCGCCTTGTCGGTGACGTGCTGATCGGCGGGCAACACGAGCAGCACGGCGTCCGGATCGCGCACCGCGAGGGTCGCCGCGGCGAGGCCGATCGCGGCGGCCGTGTTGCGTCCGACCGGCTCGGCGAGGATCTCGACGCCGGGAACCGCGGCCCGCGTCCCGTCCACGTGCCCGTCGCCGGTGACGATCAGGACATGCGGGGCGACGCTCGCGCCGAGTGCGGCCGCGGCAGCGACCATCGGCGTGCCATCGGCGGCGAGCGCGATCAGCTGCTTGGGCCTGGCGCGCCGGCTCGCCGGCCAGAGGCGCGTACCGCTACCACCTGCGAGGACGACGACGTGGCGCACGCGCGCACGGTATCCCAACGGACCCGCCCGGGGCTAGCGCGCTGGTTCGGCGAGCTGCTTCGCGAGCCGGGACACGTCGGCGCGCGAGAGGCCCGCGTGATAGACGTGCTCGAGCGTGACGCGGTCTCCTGACACCAGCTCGCTCGCGCCGAGCCGGAGCACGCCATCGGTATCGATCGTGACCTCGACGAGCACGAGCACGTCGCCGCCGGCGGCCTCCGGCAGATCGACGAGCGCGTAGCGGCCGAGGTGGCGGTTGATCGCCGGATCGGGCGACTCGCCCTCCCAGAGATCGAACTCGAGGCGCACCTGATCGTCATGGCGGGTCGGCAGCACCTTGTGCTCGCGCGTCGGGATGACCGCGCTCTGCGCGATGACGACCTCGCAGTCCTGGCCCTGCCGCGACAGCATCAGGCCGCGCGCGGCGACGTCGATCAACAACACGCCCTCGATCGTGCCGTCGAGCCGCGCCACCTCGAGCGCGGCACCGACCGCGACGACCTCCTCGGGGTTCGCGATCACGCTCGGCTCGCGGCCGGTCATCCGCGCCAGCTCCTTGCGCACGGCGGGCATCCGCGTGCTGCCGCCGACGAGCAGCACCTCCTCGATCTCCTCGCGCTGGCGGTTGCAGCGGCGCAGCGCCTCGACGATCGGCGCGGCGAGCCTGCGCACGAGCGGCGACGACCACAGCTCGAGCTCGTCGCGGCGCACGGTGCGCGCGTAGTCCAGGCGCTTGCCGCTGGGCAGCTGCGCGAGGTCCGCGATCTGGATCCGCGCCGTCGCGTGCTCCGAGAGCTCGTGCTTCGCGCGCTGCGCGCCGAGGCGGAGCTTCTCGATCGCGGTCGCATCGGTCGACACGTCGATCCCGCGGCTCTGCCGCACGTCACGCACGAGGTTCTCGACGACGGCGCGATCGATGTCGTCCCCGCCGAGGAACGGATCACCGGTCGTCGCCAGCACCTCGAACACGCCGGCCTCGGCATCGACCACCGCGACATCGAACGTGCCGCCCCCGACGTCGCAGACGAGGTACCGGCGATCGGTGCCGCGGTGCGCGCCGTGGCCGAGCGCTGCCGCGGTCGGCTCGCTGAGCAGCCGCATCACGTGGAGACCGGCGATCTGCGCGGCGTCCTTCGTCGCCTGGCGCTGGGCGGCGTCGTACCAGGCGGGCACCGTGATCACCGCGCCGGTCACCGGCTCGCGGAAGAACCGCTCGGCCGTGCGCTTGAGCTCGCGCAGGATCAGCGCGGAGACCTCCTCGGGCGACACCGAGCGACCGGCGGCCAGCTGGATCCAGGTGTCGCCGTTCGGCGCCTCCACGAGCTCGTACGGCAGGACCCGCGCGAGCTTGCGGACCTCGGGGTGATCGTAGCGCCGGCCGAGCAGGCGCTTCGCACCGAAGATCGTGAGGTCCGGACTGTGCTCGAGTCCCTCGAGCGCGGCCTCGCCGACGAGCGGACCGTGCGGCGAGAACCACACGAGCGACGGCATCGTCGTCGAGCCCTCCTCGGTCGTCAGGATCCGCGGCGCACCGTCACGGTCGATCACCGCGACGACCGAGTTCGTGGTGCCGAGATCGATGCCGACCGCACGGCCTCCCGTCATCGGAACAGCCTCTTCATCGCATCGGCGTCGCCGCCACCGTGGTTGCGAATGTGCTCGAGCATCTTCGACGCCTCGGCGCACTGCTCGTGATGCGCGAGCGCCGTCTCGAGCTGCGCGGTCGCGAGCATCAGCTCGCCCTCCTGCAGCGCGGCGAGCGCGGTCGCGACGTAGTACAGCGACCGTAGCGGCTTGCTGCGCGGGTAGACGACGAGCGCGGCCGCGAGCACCTCGCGCGCGGTGTTCGCGTCGCCGTCCGCGAGCATCGTGCGCGCGCGCGACTCGAAGGCCTCGCTCCCCTGCCCTGCCGACGACGGCGGTAGCGCCGGCTCGGCGGCGCGGGTCACGGGGCCGGTCGGCCCGGCTGGTGGGGCCGCGCGATCGGCCACCGTCGACCCCTCGAACCGGCGCGGCGTCGGCCTCGGCGCGCTCGGCTGCGCCGGATCGCTCTTGATGTCCTCGAATGCGACGAGCCAGCCCGGCGGCGCGGTCAGGGTCGGCCCGGCGGTCGCCGCGCGGCCCTCGACCACGAGCGAGCTCCGCATCCGATCGTAGGCGCGGTTCGCGAGGATCGTCAGCTCCTCGGCGAGGTGCGTGATCGCCGCCGCGTGGCGGCGGGCGACCAGATCGGGGTGGTTCTTGCGGATCAGCTCCTTCCAGTGCATCCGCACCAGCTCGGGACCCGCGTTGCTGGGCACGCCGAGCACGTCGTGAACGGCAGCCTGGCGCAGCCGGCGCAGCTCCGCGGTCAGCTGCTGGAACAGCTCGCGCTCGTCGGTGGGCGACTCGTCCGCGCCGACCTGCGACGTCGAGCGGCGGGGCGGCGGGGCCGGTGCGATCTGCGGATCGGTGTCGGTCTCCGGCTCCTCGTGCTCGCGCTGCAGGTGCGCGATCCGCGCCTTGACCTCGTCGGTGTAGCCGTCGAGCTGGATCTCGATCCAGGTGCGCGTGCCGTCGGGCTTGCCGTCGGTCTCGACGGGCGCGGACTTCTGGATCGTACCGTCGAGCGCGACGACCACCTCGTTCGGCAGCTCGAGGCCGATCGTCACCGGCGAGCCCGCGCGCGCCGCGAACGGCACCTTCATCGAGAGCAGCTTGCCCTTGCGCAGCTTGCGGGTCGTGAACACGGCAACCTGCTCCCAGGTCGCGCATCGCACGTGCAGCGTGCGCCCGCCCGCCACCTACTTCACCCGCTTCCGCGGCTTGTCCCCGGGATCGGGCTCGAGCTCGACGGTCTTCTCGAGCACCGGCTTCTTCTTCGCGACGTCGAGCGGAATGTTCGGATCGCCGCCGTCGCGCCAGTCCTCCGCCTTGAACACCACGTGCTGGGTCTTGAAGCCCGGCTTGACCACCGCGAGCTCGTAGTCGCGGCCCGCCCACAGCTCGTTGAAGCGCGCGTGGTTCGCGCCGATGAACAGCCAGACCTCGGCATCCGCCGGCGTCGACTCGATGTGAACCGGGCCGGAACCGACGACGCCCGTCGACCCGAGCTCCGGCGTGGTCGGCTGGAGCGGCAGCGCGGGGAGCTGCGCCTTCGCGGGTTTGAGCGTGACCGAGAGCTTCGCGCGCAGCGACTCCTTCGCGCCGCTCCAGTGCGTGCCGTTGACCTGCGCCTCGGTGACCTCGCTGCCGGCGTGGAGCAGCACGAGATCGTGCGGCTGCCCGGCCGGCAGGTGGACCGGCGTGTCGAGCGGCGTGCGGCCGAGGCGCAGCCAGATGCCGGCCCCCGACGAGGTGATGTCGATCGCTCCGGAGTCGGGTTGCGCGGCGCGCAGCTTCGCCTCGAGCGCCTCGTTCTGCTCGTCGCGCTTCTCGCGGTCGGCCTTCGCCGCCGCCTCCTTCGCCTTGTCCTCGTTGTACTTCGTGTAGACGACGTAGCCGGCACCGCCGAGCACGCCGAGCACGAGCAGCCCGGCGATCGCGCTCCTCAGCGGGCTGCGCAGCTTGATCGCCGGCACGTCGAGATCGCGGATCGGATCGACGATCGGCGGCGCGGCTCGCGGCGCGGCCGGCTTGCTCGGCTCGCCCTCGACGCGATTGGCGGTGCGCTCGGCGCGGTGCGCGGCCTGCTCGAGACGCGCCGCGGCGGCGGCCACTTGCTCGGCGGCGCTCGACATCCGGCGCGCGGGCGCCTCGAGATCGCCGATCGCGGCAAACGCGGCCGCCTCGTCGCTCGAGGTCGTGCCGCGGCTCGGCGGCGGCAGCGGCGTCGCGTCCTCCTCGTCGGGATCGTCGAGCGACGGCACGCGCGCCGCCGACACGATCGCCTCCCGGCGCCGCGGATCGTTGCGGATGATGTCGCTGATCGGATCGCGTCGCTTGCTCCCGGGGACCTCGTCGACGCGCGTGAGGCCGGTGTCGTCGCCACCGAGATCGGCGAGCAGCGCGTCGAGCCGGCCCTGCGTGTTCGGCTTGGGCCGCAGCCCGGCCGGATCGGTGCCGGGACGGGGCGATGTCACCTGCACGTTCGAGCTGCCCAGCGAGGCGAGCAGATCCTCGGTCGCGTCGTCGATGTTCTCGTCGGTCTGCGACAGCCCGGCGTCCTGGATCAGCTCGCCGCGCTCGGCCAGCTCCCAGCGATCGTCCTCGAGCGCCTCGAGGAAGTTCTCGAGCATGTCGGTCGCCGACCGGTAGCGGCGCGCCGGATCGCTATCCAGCGCGCGCTGGACGAGCCGCTCGATGGCGGGTGTCGCGCGCAGCGTGCCGGGCGGGACGTCACCGGACAGCATCGCGAACAGCAGCGCACCGACCGCGAACACGTCGACGGCGGGGCTCGCGACGTCCCCGGGGGGCCGCTCGGCCTCGGCGCCCACGGCCAGCTCGGGCGCGAGATAGCCGGCGAGGCCGCGCCACAGCGAGCTGTCGGCCCCCTGCGAGACCGCGGTGGTCAGCGCGCGCCCGACGATGAAGTCCCCCAGCATCACGCCGCCGTCCTCGCCGATCAGCACGCTGCGCGGGTGCACCGCGCCGTGGATCACGCCGGCGCGATGCGCGGCCGCGAGCGCCTCGATCACCGACTTGCCGATCAGGGCGGCGACGGGCATCGCGAGCTTGCCGCCCGACTTGCTGCGCGACTTCGCCGACGCGATCAGGTCCTGCACGGTCACGTAGCGGCCGACGCCGCGGGTGACGATCACCACATCGGGGCCACCCGACTCGACCGCGAACGTCGGCACGATGTGCGGGTGCTCGAGCTTGATCAGCTTGTCGAGGATCTTCGGGTCGGTCAGCGTGGTCCGGAATGCATCGTCCGCGAGCATGCGCGGGTCGACGACGAGGCCGCGCAGGTTGCGCTGCCCCGCAAACTGGGCGCGATGGATCGCGCCGTACATCGTCACGGCAAGGCGTTCGCTGAGCACGACCCCGGCGATGATCTGCTCGGCCGCATGGCCTGCCATCCCTGCGGATTATAGCAGCCGGGTGTACAGCTCGATAAATGGCTCGGCGAACAAATAGAACACGGCGGCGGCTGCCAGAAACGGCCCGAACGGCAGCTCGGACTGCATGATCTGCCTGCGCGCGCGGACGAGCACGATGACGCCGATGATCGAGCCGAGCACGGAGCCGCCGAATAGCGACACCACCACACCTTGCCAGCCGAGCAGCGCGCCGATCAGGGCGAGGAGCTTGCTGTCGCCGAGCCCCATGCCCTCGCGCCCGCGCAGGCGCAGGTAAAGCTCGCCGATCAGCCACGGTACGCCGTAGCCGACCGCGATGCCGACCAGGCCCTCCCACCACGGCCGGAACAGCAGCGACGCCCCGTAGAAGAGGACGATCGACGGCAGCGTCACCTTGTCGAGGATCAGCATGTGGTCGACGTCGATGAACGTGATGACGACCATCACCCACACGAACCCCGCATAGATGAGGAAGTGCAGCGCGCGGACGTCGAACGCGTCGAACATGCCGCCGGTGCCGAGCGTGAACCACCAGGCGACGCCGAACAGCGCGCCGGTCAGCGCCTCGACGAGCACGTACCGCGGCGAGAACTCGGCCTTGCAGGCGCGGCAACGCCCGCGCAGCCACAGGTAGCTGAGCACGGGCACGTTGTCGTACCAGCGGACGGGCCCCCCGCACGCGAAGCAGTGGGAGTCCGGCTTGACCACCGAGCGGCCCTTCGGGTGCTCTTCCGTCGGTGGCCAGCGGTAGATGCAGACGTTCGCGAAGCTGCCCCAGAGCAGGCCGAGGACCACGGCGAGCACCAGGCCGCCGGTGGACGTCGCGAACAGCTGGAGCTCCGGCACCTCCCAACAACCTAGCTCGGTTGACCCAAGCCGTCGAGAAAGCTAAGACCTTCGGCAGATGCGCCGCGCCGCTCTGTTGTGTGCCAGCCTCGTGCTCGGGTGCGGTGGCTCGGACGGGATCCCCGACGAGCAGCTCGGCGATCTCGTGATCGCTCCCAGGCTCACGCCGGAGCCGATCGACGTCGCGCGCGCCGCCAAGGACCGCAGCGAGCTGAGCCGCGCGCTGAGGCTGCCCTACCGCGAGGTGGTCGCGGCGCTCGGCCCGCACACGTACCGGCTCGCGAGCGAGACGACCGTCGCCGAAGGCGGCAAGCGGGTCAGCGCGCTCTCCGATCAGACCAAGATCGAGCTCGGCGACAAGGGTGCGTTCTCGGCGGTGTACACGAACTCCGGCGACTACGGCCGCGAGGTGATCTCCGTCGGCGGTACGCTGTATCTGCGGCCGCGCTACCAGCGCTGGCACGGCCGCGATCCCGAGCCGGCCGACGAGCCGATCGCGATCCGCGACTCGTTCTACGCACCGATCGCGGCGACGTGGGACCTGCTCGGCCCGGGCGCCGAGCTGACCGATCAGGGCAGCGCCGAGGTCGCCGGCCGCGCCGGTCGCAAGATCGCGATCAAGCTGTCCCCCGAGCGCCGCGCGATGCCGCCCGAGACCCTGACCCAGCGCGAGTGGCGCGAGCATCGCTCGATCGAGGCGCTCACCGGCGAGATCGTGCTCGACGCCGAGAAGGGTGTCCCGCTCAGCGTGAAGCTGACCGGCAGCATCGGGTTCTCGCGTGACGGCCGGCACTTCACGATGGCCGTGTCGCTGACGGCCGGCGCCGCGGCTTTCGGGCTCGCCGTGCCGGTCACGGCGCCCGCGGCCGACGAGGTCGTCGCCACGCCCGAGCGGCTGCGCGAGGTCGACGACCGCGACTTCCTGCTCCAGGGTATCGCCCCGCCGCTGCGGCGAAATCCCGACGGAACGCCCGTCACGCCGCAACCGAAGCTCGCTGGGTCCTCCTCAGTCACTCCACAAGACGAGCAAGCTGGGTCAAACTCCCAGGAATGACCGCCCTGGTTCAGCGCCGCGACTACCTCGCCGGCCAGCGCCGCACGATCATCGCGCGCGCGCTGATGGGGAGCCTCGCCGGTGCGCTGCCGGTGCCGTTCCTCGATGACTGGGCGGTCGGCCGGCTCGTCGGCGGCGGCTATCGCAAGCTCGCGGCGGCGCACCAGGTCGATCTCACCGACGAGGCGGTCGACGCGCTCGTGCATGGCGCGTCGAAGCCACCCCCGATCGCGAGCATCGCGGTCGGCGGCGTGCTCGCGCGCGTCGCGGGCCGGGCGGCGCGCCGCATGATGGTCGCGATCGCCACGGTCAACCGCGCGCGCTCGGCGGCGCGCACGTTCGTCACGATGACGCTGTTCGATCATTACTGCGCGCGCCTGCACACCGGGCTCGGACTCGACCGCGAGCGCGCCTTGGCGCTGCGCGAGATGATGAACGTCGCGATCGAAGCTGCGCCGGGCGCGCTGGCCTTCGACTCCTCCCGCCGCGCCGCGATCGCCGCGGCCCGTGCCGGCGCCAAGGTTCCGCTCGAGCTCGCC
>DAIRFU010000352.1:0-7576 GCA_036794935.1 Kofleriaceae bacterium
GGTGCTCGGCGGCACGCGCCGTCGCCACGCCACGATCGGAGACATCATCATCGTGTCGGTCCGTGAGGCGATCCCGGGCGCCAAGGTGAAGAAGGGCGAGGTCGCGCGAGCGGTCATCGTCCGCACCAAGCGCGAGCTCTCGCGGCCCGACGGCAGCTCGATCCGCTTCGACGGCAACTCCGCCGTGCTGATCACGAAGGAGAACGAGCCGATCGGTACCCGCATCTTTGGCCCGGTCGCTCGCGAGCTCCGCGCCAAGAAGTTCATGAAGATTATCAGCCTCGCGCCGGAGGTCCTCTAATGCCGCACGTTCGTAAAGGCGATCAGGTGATCGTCATCAGTGGTGCGTACAAGGGCAAGCGCGGCAAGGTCCTTCGCGTCGTCGGCGATCGCGTGATCGTCGAGAAGGTCGCGATGGTCAAGCGCCACACGCGTCCCACGCAGAAGAACCCGCAGGGTGGAATTGTCGACAAGGAAGGCACCATCCACATCTCCAACGTCCAGCTGTTCGACGAGAAGCTGGGCCGCGGTACCCGCACGAAGATCATGGTCGATGGCGACACCAAGTCGCGCGTCGGCGTGAAGTCCGGCACCAAGTTCCCGAACGCTGGGATGTAAGAGCCATGGCGAACGAAGCAGACAACAACGGTGGCGACGACGCCAAGGCAGCAGCCGAGGCGAAGAAGAAGGAGCGCGCCGAGAAGGCGAAGGCCAAGGCCGGCGGCAAGAAGGCCGCGGAGCCGACGGGCCCGGCGCCGACGTACAAGCGCGAGGCTCCGCCGCGCCTCAAGAAGACCTATGACGACCAGGTTCGTCAGGCCCTGATGAAGGAGTTTGGCTACAAGACTCCGATGCAGGTCCCGCGGATCGTCAAGATCACGGTCAACATGGGCCTCGGCAAGGCGAAGGAAGAGCCCAAGATGATCGACAACGGCATCGAGGAGCTCAAGGCCATCACCGGCCAGTCTCCCGTCGTGTCGCGCGCGAAGAAGGACATCGCGGTCTTCAAGCTTCGCAAGGGCCAGAAGATCGGCATCATGGTGACGCTGCGCCGCGAGCGCATGTGGGAGTTCCTCGATCGCCTGTGCAACATCGCGTTGCCGCGCGTCCGTGACTTCCGTGGCATCTCGCCGCGCGGCTTCGATGGCCGCGGCAACTTCACCATGGGCGTTCGCGAGCAGATCATCTTCCCCGAGATCGAGTACGACAAGATCGATTCGATCAAGGGCCTCAACATCAGCATCGTCACGACGGCGAAGACGGATGCCGAGGGCCGCGCGCTCCTCGCGCAGCTCGGCATGCCGTTCCGTCAGCCCGCGCCCGCCACTGGAGCAGCAGCATGAGCAAGTTGGTCGATACGCTTCCCAAGAAGCACAAGTTCAAGGTCCGTCAGAAGAGCCGTTGCAAGCGCTGCGGCCGTTCACGTGCCTATCTCCGTAAGTTCGAGATGTGCCGCCTCTGCTTCCGCGAGCTCGCGTTGCGTGGCGACATCCCGGGCGTCATCAAGTCGAGCTGGTGAGGAACTAACGCTATGTCGATGACCGATCCCATCGCTGATTTCCTCGCTCGCATCCGCAACGGTATCCGTGCGCGCAAGCAGCTCGTCGAGTGTCCGCGCTCGAACATGAAGCTGCGCATCGCCGAGATCCTGCGCGACGAGGGTTTTGTTCAGAGCGTCTCGTCTGCCGACGACAAGAAGCAGGGCGTCCTCAAGGTCGAGCTTCGCTACGATGGCCGCGCTGCGGCCACCGCGAACGCGATCACGGGAATGCGCCGCATCTCGCGCCCCGGGCAGCGTCACTACGTGCCGGCCAAGGACATCCCGAAGGTCCGTAACGGCCTTGGCATTGCCATCATCTCCACATCGCAGGGCGTGATGACCGACAAGCAAGCCCGGGACAAGGGCGTCGGCGGCGAAGTCCTTTGCGAGGTCTGGTGAGTTATGTCGCGCATTGGTCGTAAGCCACTCGAGATCCCCAAAGGCGTCCAGGTGTCGATCACCAAGGACATGGTCTCGGTCAAGGGGCCCAAGGGCACCCTGTCGATGAAGCGCCATGGCAACACGGCGGCCGTCGAGATCAAGCAGCAGAAGGACGAGGACCAGAAGGACATCCTCGTCTTCGAGCGCACGGGCAACCTCGGTCCGCAGCGCGCGGCGCACGGCCTCGTGCGTGCGCTCGTCGGCAACATGCTCAAGGGCGTGACCGACGGGTTCACCCGCGAGCTCGAGATCAACGGCGTCGGTTACAAGGCCGAGATCAAGGGCGCCAGCCTGACGCTCTCGCTCGGCTACTCGCACCCCATCGAGTACAAGCTGCCCGAGGGTGTGAGCGCGAAGACCGACAAGAACGTGTTGATCCTCAGCGGCATCGACAAGCAAGTTCTCGGCGGTGCGGCATCCGAGATCCGCAGCTTCCGTCCGCCCGAGCCCTACAAGGGCAAGGGCATCAAGTACAAGGAAGAGACGATCCTGCGCAAAGCGGGCAAGACGGCAGGTAAGTAGCCATGGCTGGACACGAGAAATTTGGCAGCGAGAAGACCCGCAAGCGGATCAAGCGCAAGTTCGCCATCCGCAAGCGCATCACCGGCACCGCGGAGCGTCCGCGCCTGTCGGTGTTCCGCTCGGCGAAGCACGTCTACGCCCAGGCGATCGACGACGTCACGGGCCGCGTGCTCGCGGCGGCGTCGGATACCGAGCCGACCGTGAAGCAGGCGGTCGACGGCAAGCCGAAGAAGGAGCGCGCGCGCTCGGTCGGCAAGTCGATCGGCGAGAAGCTCGTGGCTCTCAAGGTCACGGCGGTCGTGTTCGACCGCAACGGTTTCATCTTTCACGGTCGGGTCAAAGAAGTGGCCGACGGAGCCCGCGAAGCGGGTCTGCAGTTCTAAGGAATCCAGATGCTCATCAATCCCGAAGAAGTCGGCGAGCTCGTTGACCGCGTGGTCCACATCAATCGCGTCGCCAAGGTCGTCAAGGGCGGCCGCCGGTTCTCGTTCTCGGCGCTCGTCGTCGTGGGCGATCAGAACGGTCACGTCGGTGCCGGCCTCGGCAAGGCGAACGAGGTGCCCGAGGCGATTCGCAAGGGCACGGACCGCGCGAAGCGCAATCTGTTCAAGATCCCGCTGGTCAAGGGCACCATCCCGCACGAGATCGAAGGGTTCTTCGGCGCCGCGCAGGTCCTCCTGCTTCCGGCGGCTCCCGGTACCGGCGTGATCGCCGGTGGCGGCGTCCGTCCGGTGCTCGAGGTCGCGGGCATCCGCGACATCCTGACCAAGTCGATCGGCACGTCGAACAAGCACAACGTGATTCACGCGACGGTCGTCGCGCTCAAGGCGCTCCGCTCGGTCGAGCAGGTCGCGAAGACGCGCGGCAAGAACGTCAGCGATTTCTATCAGCGTCGCAGCCAGCCGGCGCAGTAGGGCTACGTGTCATGGCGATCAAGCTCAAAGTCACCCAAGTGAAGAGCGGCATCGGCCGCTCCGAGACCCAGCGCAGGACGCTCGAGGGGCTCGGCCTGCGTGGACCGCATCGCTCGGTCATTCTTCAGGACACCGTCGCGATCCGCGGCATGATCCGCAAGGTCAGCCACCTCGTGACGGTCGAAGCGGCGGACTGATCCGCGCCCTGACCCTAGCGAAATCCACTAGCCGATCTCTTAGTTGCTCTAACTCCTTTTCCGCGCCAGAGTCACCGGCGCCGCGCGAGAACCTCCATGTCGATCACGCTGCACAATCTCCACCCGAACCCAGGAGCCACGAAGACCAAGAAGCGTCTGGGTCGCGGTCGCGGCTCGGGGACGGGCAAGACGTCCGGTAAGGGCGTCAAGGGCCAGAAGGCTCGCCCCGGTCACCACGGCGCGCGGTTCGCGTTCGAAGGTGGTCAGATGCCGATGCCGCGCCGGATCCCGAAGCGCGGCTTCAAGAACCCGAACCGCGTCGAGGCGTTCCCGATCAACGTCGCGCTGCTCGAGAAGATCTTCGATGCCGGCGCGACCGTCGACATGGCGTCGCTGCGCGCAAAGGGCATCGTCCCGAAGCTGGTCGACACGATCAAGATCCTCGGCGAGGGTGAGCTGACCAAGAAGCTCACCATCAAGGCACATCGCGCGAGCGAGACTGCCAAGTCGAAGATCGAGGCCGCCGGTGGCAGCCTCGAGATCATCGCGACCAGGGTTTCGCCGGCCGCATAAGGAACACCTTGGGCTCGATCGCAGATATCGCGAAAATCCCGGAGCTCCGCCGGCGCATCCTGTTCACGCTGGCGATGATGGCCGTCTATCGCATCGGCGTGTTCATCACCATCCCGGGCGTCAATCGCGTCGAGATGTCTCACGTCGTGACGAAGGGCGGCTCCGGCTCGCTCCTCGGCATGTTCAACATGTTCTCGGGCGGCGCGCTCGAGCAGCTGTCGATCTTCGCGCTCGGCATCATGCCGTACATCACGTCGTCGATCGTGATGCAGCTGCTCAACGTCGTCGTGCCCAAGCTCGACCAGCTCAGCAAGGAAGGCGAGGCCGGGCGCAAGAAGATCGACCAGTACACCCGCTACGGCACCATCCTCATCGCCAGCGTCCAGGCGTGGTTCATCGCGAGCTACGTCGAGAGCCTGTCGAAGGGTGGGGCCGAGGTCGTCGCCGATCCCGGCATGGGCTTCCGGCTGATGACCGTGCTCACGCTGACCGCCGGCTCGGTGTTTGTCATGTGGATCGGCGAGCTGATCACGGACAAGGGCATCGGCAACGGTAGCTCGCTGATCATCTTCGCCGGCATCGTCGCGGCGATGCCCGACGCGATCGTCCGCTTCATCTACGGCGGCGGCAAGAGCGGCGGCACGAGCGGCCTCGTGATCGCGTTCATGGTCCTGCTCGTCGTCGCGACCATCGCGGTGATCTGCTACTTCGAACGCGCGCATCGCCGGATCCCGGTGCAGTACACGAAGCGCCAGGTCGGCCGGAAGATGTACCAGGGCGCGCAGAGCTACCTGCCGCTCAAGATCAACGTCGCCGGCGTCATCCCGCCGATCTTCGCGTCGTCGATCCTCATGTTCCCGGCGCAGATCGCGAACATGTCGGGGCAGGGCTGGATGCAGGAGTTCGTCTCGATCCTTCATCCGTCGGACTGGCGCTACAACCTGATCTTCACCATCCTCAACGTGTTCTTCGCGTTCTTCTACACGTCGGTCGTGTTCAACCCGGTCGATGTGGCGGACAACCTGAAGAAGTCGGGCGGGTTCGTACCGGGCATCCGTCCCGGCAAGAACACCGCTGCGTACATCGAGCGGGTGCTGACGCGCATCACGTTCGCGGGCGCGCTCTACCTCTCGGTGGTGTGCATGATCCCCGCGCTGCTCCAGAAGTACTTCCAGGTGCCATTCCAGTTCGGTGGTACGGGCTTGCTGATCGTCGTCGGTGTCGCGCTCGATACCGTGCAGCAGATCGAGTCGCACCTCATCACGCGCAACTACGAAGGCTTCACCGGCCCGAAGGGGCCGCGCATTCGTGGTCGAGTCGCCGCGCGCACGCGCTAAGGCGCGGGTGGTGCGAGTGCCATGGACGATCAATCTCCGCACCGCCTCCGCGGTGCTGCGCGCCCCGGCGGCGCCGGGGCGTACGCGTCGGCAGGTCGGTCCATGAGGATTCACCTCAAGTCCAAGGACGAGCTGCGCCAGATGCGCGAGGCTGGGCTGGTCGCGGCCGAGATCCTCGACGACATCTGCGCGGCGGCCAAGCCGGGCACCTCGACCTGGGAGCTCGACAAGATCGCCGCGAAGGGGATCGACAAGCACAAGGTCGTGTCGGCGTTCCTCGGCTACCACGGCTACCCGGCCGTGCTGTGCACCTCGATCAACGAGGTCGTGGTCCACGGCATCCCGCGGCGCAACGAGGTGCTGGCCGACGGCGACATCATCGGGATCGACTTCGGCATCTTCAAGCACGGTTTTTGCGCCGACACGGCGCGGACCGTGTGCGTGGGCAACGTCTCGGACGAGAAGCGCAAGCTGGTCGACACCGCCCGCGAGGCGCTCGAGTCCGCGATCCTGCTCTGCGTCCCGGGCAAGCGTCTGGGGGACCTCGGCCACACGATCCAGAGCTACGCGGAATCACGTGGCTATTCGGTCGTGCGCCAGTTCGTCGGCCACGGCACCGGCCGGCAGATGCACGAGGACCCGCAGGTCCCCAATTTTGGCAAGCCGGATGACGGCAAACGCATGAAATCCGGTCTTGTCATCGCCGTTGAACCCATGGTAAACGCCGGGACCCCTGAGGTAGAGGTTCTCGACGATAACTGGACGGCCGTGACCAAAGATCGCTCGATGTCCGCGCACTTCGAGCACACGATCGCGGTCACCGACGACGGACCTTGGGTTCTTACCAGACCGTAACTAGCGAGCGAAGTCATGAAGGTACGAGCATCAGTCAAGCCGATTTGTCCCAAGTGCAAGGTCATCAAGCGCAAGGGGATCGTTCGCATCATCTGCACCAACCCGCGTCACAAGCAGCGTCAGGGTTAAGAGGACGTCATGGCACGCATCGCAGGCATTGACCTCCCGCGTAACAAGCGCATCGAGATCGCGCTCACGTACATTTACGGCCTCGGCCGTCACGCCGCGAACGTCGTGCTTCGCGATGCGGGCATCTCGCCCGACAAGAAGAGCGACGATCTCGACGAGGCCGACGTTCGCAAGATCCGCGACGCGATCGAAGCGAACTACCGCGTCGAGGGTGACCTCAAGCGCGACACTCAGCTCAACATCAAGCGCCTCGTCGATCTCGGCACGTACCGCGGCATGCGTCATCGCCGCAACCTGCCGGCTCGCGGTCAGCGCACGCACACGAATGCCCGCACGCGCAAGGGCCCGCGCCGCATGGCGGTGAAGAAGATGGGCGCTGTCACCAAGAAGTAGCCCGGACTACCTGAAGGAACACGATGTCGCAGGTCAAAGCCAAGCAGAAGAAGAAGGTCCGGAAGAACATCCAGACCGGCGTCGCCCACATCTCGGCGACGTTCAACAACACGATCGTGTCGATCGCCGACGTCAGCGGAAACGTCGTCGCGTGGTCGAGCGCCGGCACGTGCGGGTTCAAGGGCTCGCGCAAGTCGACGCCGTTCGCCGCGCAGCTCGCCGCCGAGGACGCTGCGAAGAAGGCGATGGAGCACGGTGTGCGTAACGTGACCGTCTACGTCAACGGTCCGGGTTCCGGACGCGAGTCGGCGCTGCGCGCGCTGAACGCCGCTGGTTTCAAGATCAACCTCATCCGCGATGTCACGCCCGTTCCGCACAACGGCTGCCGTCCTCGCAAGCGCCGCAGGGTTTAAGTCATGGCTCGTTACACTGGTGCAGTTTGTCGGCTCTGCCGGCGTGAAGACATGAAGCTCTTCCTCAAGGGAGAGCGTTGCTACACCGACAAGTGCGGGTACGAGCGGCGGAGCTATCCGCCCGGCCAGCACGGTCAGGCGCGGCGCCGCAAGCGCTCCGATTACGGCGAGCAGCTGCGCGAGAAGCAGAAGGTCAAGCGCATCTACGGGATCGCCGAGCGCCAGTTCCGCGGCTACTACTACAAGGCCTCGCGGATGAAGG
>DAIRFU010000353.1:0-7348 GCA_036794935.1 Kofleriaceae bacterium
GATGGTGACAAGCTCGCCTTGCGTGAGTTGATTGCATAGTTGCTCGCGTTATACGCGCGTGTTGTGAGCGTGCCGCAACCCGACGAGCAGACGTGGGTCGCCGAGGCGCTCGAGTACCGGTTCGGCATCACGATGCGATCGCAAGCAGGCGCGACGACGGAGCTCGCCTCGACGCAGTACTACGGCGGACATCTCGACTGGTACGGCCTCGACGTGCACGCCCGGACGCCGGGTACCGGTGCCGCAACGCCCACGACCCGGACCTATCTGCCGACGCCGGTCACGTTCGCGGGCATGCCGAGCGCGCGCTGGTGGGAGATCGAGGATGAACGTCTCGATCTCGGGGCCGTCGACGCGCACACGACGGACATCGCAACGTTGATGTTGATCGAGTTCGGCCTGACGTTCGGAAACGACTGGAGCGTCGTTGCCTTGCCGGTGGCCGCCGGGTCGCTGTGCCGCTTGACGTCGGTCGTCGTAACGGACGTGTTCGGGCAACAGACGTCCGTGGCTCCCGCGCATGCCGACGGCTCGACGTGGTCGATGTTCGAGCTCGCCGCTCGCGACCGAGCGTCGGCGATCTTCGTTCCAGCCGTCATCGCGTCGCCTCGCGAAGGCGCGCCGATCGAACGGGTCGACTTCATGCGCGACGAGATGGCGAATCTCGTCTGGGCAGTCGAGTCGACGCTGCCCGACGGTCTTGGCGGCGGGCGTGATGCCTTCGAGGCGCGGAGCGAGGCGCCCGTTGCAACTCAACCGTCGGAGGTGCTGCGCTATCAACTGATCGGCTCCATCCCCGAGCCGTGGATCCCGTTCGTCCCGGTGCACGTGCCAGGATCGAGTCGCGAGGTCCAGCTGCAGCGCGGTGCAATGCTGCGCAGCGACGGTACGCCGGTGCGTCCGCGAGGACTGCTGCTGCACCCGTTTGCCGATCAGCCGTACTTCATTCACGAGGAGGAGATCGGCCGTGCCGGAGCGCAGGTTGCGCGCCGGTGGAGGCGCGCAAGGACCTCAGATGGGCGCGTCGTGATCTGGCTGGGGCGTTCCCGGAGCGCGAGTGCCGGTGAGGGATCGAGCGGGCTGCGCTTCGACGAAGCACGATGAGCGCTACTCGACGAGGTCTTGATCGGCTAGCACGTAGCTTCCAGCCACCAAGGAGCTTCGCCCGATTCAAGACTGCCGCCCGAATCGCCTAGAGCCTCTGTGCGCCGGTCCTAGTCCTCGAAGATTGTCGGATATTGCTTCCCGACGAACGTGACGACGCCCGCTTGAGGAAAGAGCTTCTCGACGAGGAATGTATCGAAGAGACTCGCCCCAACGCCGCCTGCAGGTGCCGCGATCCCAGCCGCCGTCGTCGCAAGGAATCGCACCGCTTTGCCACCAGTTGTCCTGACCGCGTCGCCGATGCGAGCACGCAAGCTCTTGGTCCTGTCCCGGAGTTCATCGTCGTTGAGCTTCTCGGCCTGGTTGAGGAAGGTCCGGAACTCGCGGCACTCTGCGGTGTCGCGGACTTTGAGGAAGCGCTCGACGTTGATCCCCTTGTCCTTCACCGCGGCATCGAAGTCGGGCAAGTCAACCGCGGTGACTACCCGACCGAATGTTCCGGTTCTCCGAGCGGGATCCTGATTTCGCCAGAGGAACTCCATCTTCTTGTCCATGAGCGCAGCCGAATCGTCGTCGAGGGCGGTTACAGCGTCGTCGCGCTGCATTCTGCCGAACTCCTCGTTGAGGCGGCACACGGCAAGGCACGCGCGTCGAACAACATTCCCTACCACCGTCGGATCGCCGTCGACGGTGCTGACATCGAAGCGAATCCCACCGTCATCTAGTTCGCAACGAACGGCTCCGTCGGAGATGGCCTCTCCGTTTCCGTGTTGTACAGCGCAGCGGGCCAGGGCTCGCTTGAAGGTGTCGGAGTTTGCGATGGCCTCGCTGAACGTCTCCTTCACCGCGGCGGCGCCGAAACCGTTGTGTGCAGGATCCGTCGTCAATCGACGGGCGACGATGGAGCGCTTCAGTCGCTTCTTGATGGCAGGTTTCAGCCCGAGGGGACTCAACGCTTCGTGCATTGCCTGGCTGAGTTCCTGTACGGGATCCGGCGTGTACATGTTGATGAGCCGAATAGTCGGCTCCCGCGCACCAAATGAACCGATGTGCTCGACCCCGACTCGAATGGCCACGCAACCTGCGTCGAGCAGTTCAATGGTCTGCTCGCCGCCGAGCGAACGGGCAAGCGCTGCAATATCGGTGAGCCGTACCGACCGGAGGATGACGGTGTCGAAGAGAAGGAGGTGCAGGAACAATGGGGCAACGTCGACGGCGAGTGCGATGGGCTCGTTGGGCTTTGGTTCGCGATGTAAGGGGAGCAAGATGCGTTCGCGAGTGTTCATGGAGATCGCCTAAGGCTTCGTCTTCGGTTCGTTGCCGTAGTGGAGCTGGATCTCTTGGCCGCTGAAGATCGTGTTGACGACGTCTGGGCCGAATTCCTCCATGACCTCTCTCCAGATGTACTTGCTGCCCTCTTCTGTGAGCGTCCCGTCCGGTGCCCGAGGCGCAGCCTGAACGATCGCTACGATTCGAAGAGACACTGCAGCTCCGAGGCCTGCGGGGAGTCTGATGCTCATGACGTGGGCCCCTGTTGTTGTTGCAGCTGCACTACGGCGCGCATCTTTTGGGGCATCGCGAACGCGACGCGGCTGTAATCCTCGGCGAACGCGTCCGGATGAAGGTGCGCGTAGACGTGCTGCGTGATCGCGACGCTGGAGTGGCCGAGGATCTTAGACAGCTTGAAGATGTCGCCGCCCGACGCGAGGAACAGGCCGGCGAAGGTGTGTCGAAGATCGTGCAGGCGGAGCTTCTTCGGCAACCCGGCACGAATCACCGCGGCCTTGAACGGACGGAACACGCTCGTCTTATTGCGAGGGAGCTGTTCGTCGAACCTGTCGAGCTTCGCGCCGGGCCAGAGCAGGGTGTTCTTGCCTTTCATCAGCTTCATTTCGCGCAGCACCTTGAGCACCGAGTCGAAGATCGGGACATGCCGGAGGCGCCCCGACTTCGGTGCACCACGGCGACCGCGGTGCACATGGATCACGCGGTGCTGCAGATCGATGTCGACCCACATGAGGTGAAGCGCTTCATCGAGACGCATGCCGGTGCCGACCAGCACGGCAACGAGCGTTCGGATGTTGTCGTTGCACTCGCTCAGCAGCTTCTGCACTTCGCCCGCGGATTGGAGCCACACGAACGGGCGCTCGGCAACCTCGAGGTCGCGGATGAACTTGAGCGGGTTCTCCGCGCACCATCCTTGCTCGATGAAGTAGCTGTACGCCGCCGACAGCGAAGCGAACAACGTGTTGATCGTGGCGTTGCCGATCGGCTCTTCGCGCTCCTTCAACGACGAGCGAAGATCGATCAGCTTCGGCTTCGTGATCTTCACGAGCGGCGTTCGATCGAATGTAGGACGGACGTGGAGTCGCATCCGGCTAGCGTACTCGTCGTGCGAGCGCTGATCGGCGATCGCGCGGAGCCACGCGTCGAGCGCGTCGCCCATGGTGCGCTTGTGGTCCACGGCGGCGGGGAGCTCGCCGGCCTTGATCCCGCGCTGCGTGACCCGGTGCTGCTGTGCCGCGAACTCGGCTTCGCGCCGCGATGAGAACGATCCGACGTAGACCTTGATGCTCTTCTCGCGGACTCGCGCGCGCTCGTAAACCTGGAACGATTTCGTTCCGTCCGCCGCCACATGCACCTTGATCATGACAGCGAGGCTATAACAGGCCTCCGACAAGTCGGGGTAGAACCGGGGTAGAACGGCGATTTCGGAGATCGGTCACGCGTCGTTGCCGCGCGACTTCGGAGGCATCGGCACGAACCGGCTGACGCGTTTCTGATACGCGCGATACGCCTCGCCCTTGGAGCGCAGCGCTTGATTCTCCGTCGGAGGAATGCCGGTGACGCCAAGTATCGAGCCGAGAATGATCGCCTGACCGAGTAGCGCGATGAGGCCCGCAGGCGCGAACGCAAGCCCGTACACCGCGAGCCCGATCCAGAAGCACCATTCGAAGAAGTAGTTCGGGTGCCGCGAATAGCGCCACAGCCCCGTCTCGCAGATCCGGCCGACATTCGCCGGATCGCGCTTGAACCGCGCGAGCTGGGCGTCGGCGAGCGCCTCGCCGGCAATGCCAGCCGCCGCGACGACGAAGCCGAGCGCGCGTAGCCAGCCGCCATCCCATGGTGAGGCGACGAACGGCACGACGAACGCGAGCGACAGGATCGCGGTGACCGCGGCGTGGGCCTGGAAGACCCCGAAGAAGCGGCGCGATGCGTGGCGCGCCCAGCGCCGGCGGAGCAGGGCGTAGCGGCCATCCTCGGCATCGGTCGCCGTGCCGCGCCACACGAGGTAACAGGTGAGCCGCGTGCTCCACGCGACGACGAGCACGGCGATTGGCAGCCAGCTCGACCGCGGCGCGAGCGGCTGGACCGCGAAGACGAGGATGACGGCCGTGAACGACTGCGCCCACCCCGCATCGACGATGCCGGCGTTCTTCGTGCGCTCGGCAACGAGCCACAGCGCCGCCTGAGCTGCGCCGCACACGAGCCAGGCCTCGACCACGCGGAGCGCGAGCTCCCCGATCATTTTTCGGCCGTGGGCCGAATGTCGAGCGGACCCGATTTGCTGTCGACCGCGGGTGGAAAGATGACGACGAAGGAGCGCTCACCGCGCTTCCAGACCTTCACCGTCGGCGCCGCGCTCGCCACGAGCGGGAACCAGGGCTCCTGCTTCGCGGCTGGGTCGGCCTTCGCGAGCTCGGGGACGATGAGATCGATCTCGACGAACTTGCCGCCGGTGAGCTGGTCGATGCCCGCGGCGTAGCTCCAGTCCTCGACACCGGCGGCCGGGAAGCGATCGTTGTGAAGCGAGCCGCCGTAGACCGCGACCCACGGCCGGTGCTTCGGCTCCTTGTCGCGGTGGAGGACCACGGACGCGGCGATCCGGCCGAGCTCCTTCGTGATGAGGCCGAGCATGACGTCGGGAAGCACGTCCTTGCCGCTCGGCGCGACCTTCTCGTAGTCGGCGCACGACAGCTTCATTGCGTGCGGCTGGATCTTCGCGGCGCGTGCGGTCTCGGCGAGGACCGCGATCTCGGACTTGGTCTCCTGCGGCCGGCGCACCGTGATCTCGACCTTCGCGGTCGCGGTCTTCGCGGCCTGGCCGCACGTCGGGTCGACGATCCACGTCTCGACGACGAGGTCGCTGAGCCGATCGGCGATCGCGGGTAGACCCTCGGTCGTGAAGTGGGAGAGCGCCGAGGTGACCTGCGCCCGGTCGGTGCGGCTGTGCATCTCGCCGAATCCGAGGACCCGCGTGCCGGCCGGGATGATCGCGGCCAGCGCGCTCGCCAGATCCGGATAGGTGTCGGCCTTCACGGCCGGCGCAGCAGCATCCGCGACAGGCGCGAGACGCGCGTCCTCGCGTACGGGCTGCGGGGGAGGCGTGTGGGATGCGTCCTTTCCGCAGGCCACGACGAGAGCCAGAGCCCAGAGCCTCACCCCACGACGATACACCGCTCGCCGGAGGGGTGTATGTTTCGCGGCATGGGTCCGAGCGCCAGCGAGCTGCGTACCATTCCGCTGTTTCACGGCTTCGGCGACGACGAGCTCGCCGAGATCGCCGATCTGTTCAAGCAAGTCGAGGCCGGCGACAAACCGCTGTTCGACGTCGGCGAACCCGCGAGCGCCTTGTATCTGCTGACGAAGGGCGAGGTCGTGCTCGATCGCCCGGGAGACGACGTGTTCCGGCTCCGCCCGCCGGCGCTGATCGGCGAGCTGGGTGCGCTGACCGCACTCGCCCGATCGACCCGCGCGACGGTCACACCGGGCTCGGTCGTGTGGGCGCTGCCGGCCAAGAAGCTGCAGGCGTACCTCGGCCATCACCAGGAGCTCGGCGTCCGCTTCCTCGTCAACCTGCTGTCGACGGTGGCGGACAAGGTCCACCGCGATCAGCGGCGGATGGCGGACATGCGCGCGAACCTGATCGGCACGCAGAAGGATCTCAAGCGCCTGCGCGAGCTCGTGCTCGAGGCAGTCGAGACCCCGATCTCGGCGCCCGTCCACGACACGCTGGACAAGCTGATCACGCACAACCGCCGCGTGAACTACCGCGTCGAGCCGCCGCCCGCGCTCGCCGCGCACTGCCGCTTCGACAAGGTGACCGCGCCGATCGCGGATGTCTCGCGCACCCACATCACGGTGCATCTGCCGCACGATCCGCCCGCGGTCGGCGGCTGGGTCTCCGGCGTCGCCCACCTCGCCGGCACCGAGATTCCGGTCTCTGGCCGCGTCCACCGCACGCAGGGTCACAAGATGACGTTCGAGCTCGATCTCATGATCGACGAGTACGCGGCCGCGCTCGAGGGATACCTGACGCGCGCCCAGCTGCTCGATATCCTCTGCTAGATCCGCAACGGCGCGCGGGTCCGCTCAGCGACGGTCCTCCCAGCGGTCGCGATCGAGCCGCCACTCCAGGCCGAGCGAGAGGAACACGGCGCGCAGGTCGCGGTTCGCCTCGGTCAGGCCGAACCGGCCGTGGAGCCGCACGGATGCCGCGCCGTCGGCGCCTTGCAGGCCCCAGCCGAGCGACGCGTCGGCGACGAGGCCCGACTGGATCGCGGCGGAGGTGGTCGTCGCGACATGGTCGTAGCCGCCGGCGAGTGTCACGAACCAGCCGATCCGGTCGGCGGCGGCGTCGCTCGACAGATCGACGCGGCCACCGGCGAGCAGACCCGAGTGCAGTGCGCGATCGCCGTCGCCGCGCGGCATGTCGAGCAGGTCCGCGCGCACGATCGCGTCGAACCGGTGATGGAGATGGAGCGCTGCCTCGAGGCCGAAGCTCGGCGTGATGTAGCCGACATGGCGTGCCCAGCCGCTGACCGGGACATCCATCGCGACGGCCCACGCGGAGCCCGTCTCGCGGTGCTCGACGGACGGGCACCCCGCACCGTAGCTGTACTGGGGGCCCGCCCCGAACGAGAGGCCCGCGTGCAGCAGCGCGGCGCGCTCGTCGCTCGCATCGCCGAAACCCTGCACGATGCGCACGCCGAGTCGCGCGACGACGAGCTGGTAGGACAGATCGTAGGCGGTGATCACGCCACTCTGGTCGCCGCTGCGCGAGAGTCCGACGAGCCCGTCGACCTGCCCACGGCTGTCGAGGCTCTGCCGACGGCTGCCTACATATGCCGTCAGGGCGTCATCGTCGCCGTCAATTCTAAAGCGCGCGACCTTTGGGGCGGCGGCCCCGACGTTGACCAGGATCACCTGCAACTTTGGGTGCGCCTCAGGATTGGGACGGGCG
>DAIRFU010000353.1:7358-7567 GCA_036794935.1 Kofleriaceae bacterium
CGACCTGCCAGTACCGAGACGCCTCGCGATCGCGGTGCACGTGCAGGATCAGGCTCGGCCCGGCGAGCACGGACCAGCGGGTGACCGAGCCGGTCTCGCTGTCATCGCGGCCGTCACCGTCGTCATCGCGCGCCTCGTCGCGGCCGGTGATGCGATCGATGCGCGCGACCATGCCCAGCCGGCTGGTCAGCCGCGCGCGTGCGGCGAGG
>DAIRFU010000354.1:0-928 GCA_036794935.1 Kofleriaceae bacterium
AGAAGCAGCTCGTCGCGTGCGGCGGTGCCCAGTGCGGCATCTGCACGCCGGGCATCGCGGTGTGCGCGTCGTACGTCGTCGATCGCCAGCTGATCCGAGGCAAGGATCAAGCCGCGGCACGCGCCACGGTGCGCGAGCTGCTCGCCGGCAACATCTGCCGCTGCACCGGATACCAGCTGATCGTCGACGCGGTGATCGCGGCGGCGACCGAAGAGGGCGAGTCGTGACGGCGTACGCGCGGCCGCGCGAGCTGGCCGAGGCGCTCGAGCTACGCGCGCAGCAGCCCGACTGGATGGTGCTTGCGGGCGGCACCGACCTCATGGTCAACGCGAACCACCGTCCGGCGCCGGCCGGCATCCTCGATCTGTGGCGGCTCGCCGGCCTCGGCGGCATCGCGGCGGCGGCGGACCACGTGACGATCGGCGCCGGCACGACCTGGTTCGAGGTCGAGAACGACCGCGCGATCGTCGAGTCGTGGGCACCGCTCGCGCACGCGGCGCGCGAGATCGGTGCGCTGCAGATCCAGGCGCGGGCCACGATCGGCGGCAACATCGGGACGTCGTCGCCGGTCGGCGACAGCCTGCCCGTGCTGCTCGCGCTCGACGCCGAGCTCGAGCTGGCGTCGGTCCGCGGACGCCGGCGCGTGCCGTATCGCGAGTTCTGTACCGGCTATCGCAAGACCGTGCTCGCGCCCGACGAGCTGATCGTATCGGTGACCCTGCCCGCACCGTCGCCGCGCGTGCGCACGGCGTGGCGCAAGGTCGGCACGCGGCGCGCCCAGTCGATCTCGAAGGTGATGGGTGCCGCGGCGATCGAGCTCGAGGGCGACGTGATCCGCTCGGCGCGGGTCGCGCTCGGTGCGGTCGCCGACCGCCCGCTGCGGATCACGGCCGTCGAGGAGGCGGTGCGCGGGCTGGCGCCGGATGCC
>DAIRFU010000354.1:938-2605 GCA_036794935.1 Kofleriaceae bacterium
GGCACGGGTGGCTCTGCGTGGCGCGATCCAGCCGATCGATGACATCCGCTCGACGGCGGCCTACCGGCTGGGTGTCGCCGAGAACCTGGTCGCGCGGTTCTTCTCGGGCATACTCACGTAGCCGTGTCCGGAGCCCCCGAGGACGACGAGCAGCCGGAGTCTCCGGTTGCGAAGCCATCGGATCCGGCCGCGTCCGGATCGGTCGACGTCGCGTTCTCGGATCCGGCGATCCCGCAGGTGGTGACCGCGATCGAGACCGGTCCGGCGGGGCCTGGCCGCAGCAAGCGAATCACGAAGGCGGTGCAGGATGTCGTGACCGGCGGCGTCGAGGTGCTCGGCACGAGCATCGGCACGATCGGCGAAGGTGTCACCAGGGTCGGTGACGTCGCGAAGAAGGTGCCGCTCGTCGGTGCGAGCGTCGGCAAGCTCGGCGAGGGCCTGACCAGGGCCGGCGAGTCGATCCACGCGCTGCCGCGGGTCGCGCAGACGCGGCGCGGTCGGTTGCTCGTGCGCAGCGTCGTCGTCGGCTTCTTGCTCGTGTTCTCGTGGATCGCGGCGATCGTGCTGTTCCAGCTGCGCAGCCAGAACACGCCGGACTTCCGCCCGGCCGCCGAGAAGATCCTCGTCGATATCAGCCAGGGACGCGCGGCGATCGAGGCGGTCTACGAGGCGGCGTCGCCGCGGTTCCAGGAGCTCGAGCGCAAGGAGGCGTTCGTCGACAAGATGCTCGATCTCGACGCGACGAACGGCACGTTTCGCGAGATCACCGCGATCAACGAGACCGTGGTCACCAGCGGCCCGACCGGGCGCGTCGGCCGGGTCAGCCTCACCGCGCTCTACGAGCATGGCATCACGCGCGGCTCGATCAGCTTTCACCTCGATCACGGCGAGTGGAAGCTGCTCGGTGTCGGCATCGAGGTCCCCGAGAGCGTGAAGATCACGCAGGCCGAGCGCGAGAAGCGGGTCGCCGCGTGCCTCGACGCCAAGGGCAACGACGTCTCCGATCAGCGCGCCAAGTGCGACGTGCGGGACGCCGCCGAGACCATCCTCGAGCAGCTGCGCGACGGCAAGGCCGGCGAGGTGTGGGATCACGCGAGCAAGATCTTCCAGCAGCAGGAGACCCGGCCGGGCTTCATCGCGATCCATGACGAGCACCTCGACGCGCTCGGCGCCTACAAGCGGCTGCTCACCGTCACCGAGGCCAAGTCGATCGGCGGGCGCACCGCCTACTTCGATGCCGTCGCCGAGTTCGAGCGCTCGAGTGGCGTGCGTGTCGTCTTCAACTTCTCGCGGCCGTCGAAGACCCGGCGCTGGGAGCTGCGCAGCCTCAAGATCGTCATCCCGATGCCGCGCCCGAACGAGGGTGGCAGCCCGCTCGCGCCCGACGCACCCGACGTCCGCCTCGACGAGCCGCCGCTCCTGCGTGGCGTCGCGCC
This sequence comes from Kofleriaceae bacterium, assembly GCA_036794935.1. Taxonomy (GTDB): domain Bacteria; phylum Myxococcota_A; class Polyangia; order Haliangiales; family Haliangiaceae; genus JABFXX01. The sequence goes on from DAIRFU010000354.1 coordinate 2,375, forward strand.
CTGATGCCCTTCCCGCGAAGGTGCCACCGCTATCACTCGATCTCGGGCTATCGGGGGCTGCGGCGGCGCAGCACGAGCCATGCACCGAGCGCGGTGAGCGGCCATGCGAGCCACGCGAGCTGCGCCCACCACGGGCGCTCGAAGCGCATCGCGAGGGTGTGGTGACCGGCCGGCACATCGACGGCGGGGAAGTCGGGGGTCACGCGCCGCACCGGGAGCTCGTTGCCGTCG
>DAIRFU010000354.1:2615-7566 GCA_036794935.1 Kofleriaceae bacterium
CGAGGTACGCGTGCCAGCGCGGGTGCCAGCTCTCGCGAACGATGAACGTGGTCGTGCGCTGGACCTCGAGCTCGGCGACGATATCGGGCGCGTCGCCGGGCGAGTCCTGGCGCCACGCACGCAGCGTCCGGCCCGCGGGCCGCTGCGAGTTGCCAGCCTCGAAGCCGGCATACGCGAGCACCTCGTCCTTCATCGGCGCGTTGCTCTTGATCCAGTGCAGTGCCTCGAGGTGGCCGGGCTCCTTGGGGCCGTAGCCGGCAGGGAGAGAGCCGGTGACGGTGACGGGTGACACGAGGCCGGGTGAGGTCAGCCGGCGCACCTCGTAGTTCGCGGTGACCGCGATCGTGTCACCGGCGGGCATCTTGCTGCCCTGCGAGCGCATGAACACGAGGTAGGGCGCGTCGAAGACCCAGGCGTTCTTGCGGTGATCGCGCTCGCTCCACAAGAAGTCGTAGTTCGGGCTCGCCTGCAGGCCGCCACCGCCCATCTGAAGGAGCGACGGCACGCGGTGGTACGCGTACGACAGCAGGTTCCACCAGTGGCTCACCGCGCCCGGCCCGACCTGCTTGCGGCCCTGCGGCTGCTCCGCGAGCACCGTGTTGACGATGCGCAGCTCGTCGGGGTGGCGACTCCTGGAGTCGGCGAGCACGCTGACGCGCAGACCGAGCGCCTTGCCGCCGGGGTACGCGACGAGCACGATGCCCGCCCCGGCGAGCGCCATCAGGACCGTGCGCAGCGTGTAGCTCCACTCCGGCCAGCGCTCGACGATCTGCCACGCGCGCTGGCCGAGGATCACGACGCCGGCGCCGATGCCCATCGCGAACAGTGTCTGCATGCCGCCGAGGAAGCGCACCGGCGGGATCAGGTCGTCGCCGATCTTGCCGATGCTCGGCCCGACACCGAGCAGCAGCGCGAACAGGAACGCGGGCGCCCACAGCCAGCGATAGAACTTGCCGCGCGCGAGCAGCACGATCACCGGCAACGACCACGTGAGCAGGCCGAGCCGTCGACCCTGCTTGGGATCGAGCCAGTCGAGCACTTCACCGTTCGCGTACCAGTGCGCGAGCTTGTGGAAGCCCGGGCCGACCTCGTCGGAGACCCGGTGCGGGAAGCCGCCGAAGCCCGCGCTATCGACGAGCAGCGGCAGCCACACCGGCATCCACGACACGAGCAGCAGGCCGCCGAGGAGCGCGGCGCGCCAGAACTCGGTCCAGACGACACGCCGTGGCGGCTTCGCCCAGCGCTTTGCGAGCCACGCGAGCTTGCCCGGCAGGTGCGGCGCGAGCGCGGCGAGCAGGTGGTCGAACGCGATCAGCAGCGGCTGCGCGAGCCACGCCGTGAACACCGCGAACGCCAGGGTGACGCCGGCGAACGGGTGGCACAGGAACACGAACGCCCCCCACGCGACCGCGGCGCCGAGGTGCTTGCCCTTCATCATCCACTGCGCCGCGTAACCGATCGCGATCGGCAGGAAGCACAGCGCCCACGTCTGTGTATAGAGGCCGACCTGGAACGTACCGGCGTTGCCCGCCCCCCACCGCGACGCACCGTTCGTGAACGCGACGCAGAACGCTGCGACCGCCGATTGCCACGGCGTCGCGCCGAGCAGGCGCATGCCTTTGTACGCGCACGCCGGCGCGAGCACGATCGGCAGCACGACGCTGAGCTGGAACCAGAACAGGTGGTGGCCGAAGATCGCCGCGGGCAGCGCCGACGCGAGCTGCGGCAGGACCTGGTAGTAGTACGCGGACGCGTAGCCTGCGTTCGCACTCGGATTCCAGAAGTCGAAGTCGCCGTGGCGCAGGCAATCGGCGAGCCGCGCCGACTCGGCGAAGTGGAACGACAGATCGTCGCCGGTGGTCTCGCCGGTGAAGATGTGCGCGTGGATCGCGAACACCGCGATCGTGATCACCGCGAGCGCGGGCAGCGCGCCATGTGCGATCAGCCAGGCCGCGGCGCGGTCCCACGCATCCGGCGGCCGGACCGCCGCGACCGGCTGCGGGCTCGCTTCGGTCACGGCGCGTCCTCGCCGAGCAAGGTCTCGATCTGCTCGTCGGAGAACCGCGGCGTCGCGCCCCGCTCGCCGGCGACCGCTGCCGCCCACCGGCTCGCCGCCTCGCCACACGTCGTTAGGTCCCAGCCGAGCGTCATGCCGTGCACGAGGAGGGCGACGTAGGCATCCCCGCAGCCGACGTTGTCACCACCCGGCTGCGCCGGCACGCCCGCGATCTCGACGACCTCGTGCTCGCCGTACAGCGTGGAGCCGGCCTTGCCATGCGTGACCGCGACGATCCGCCGCCCACGCCGCAGCTCGCCGACCGGATCGCGCCACGCGAACCAGTCGGCCATGCGCGCGAGCTCGCCGTCGTTGACCTTGATGACGTCGGCCGCGGCGATCGCCTCGGCGGTCGCGCGCCGCTCGTCACTCGTCGCGGTCTTCACCCGGCGCAGGTTGACGTCGCACACCTTGAGGCAGCCGCGCGCGGCCTCGATCGCGGCGCGCCAGCTCGCGAGCCCGGTCTCGGTGTGCTGCGCGAGCGTGCCGTAGACGAGGACGCCCGCATCGCGGAGCGCCGCCGCGACATCCGCCGTGCACTCGATGCGCTCCCACGCGCGACCGGGCACGAGCGTGAACCGCGGCTCGCCGGCCTCGAGAGCGATCAGGACCTCGCCGGTCGCACGCTCGCCATCGATCTGCACGAGGTCCGTGTCGCACACGCTCGCGAGCTGGTCGATCGCGCGATGTCCATCGGCGTCGTCGCCGACCCGCGACACGAGCTGGCCCCAGCCGCCGGCCAGGCCGAGATGCCAGGCGACGTTCGCCGGCGAGCCGCCGAGCTGCGCGCCGTCGCCAAAGCGGTCCCACAGGACTTCCCCCCAGATCACGACGGCTTGATCGCTACCAATTGACATCGCGGGACTTAGTGTAAAGAATACACGGTAACGATGACAGACGGCCTGGACGACATCTACGGTGGTTCGCTCGCGCTGCTGACCGATCTGTATCAGCTCACCATGGCCGCCGGCTACTGGAAGGCCGGCGATGCCGAGCGCGAGGCCGTCTTCCACCTGACGTTCCGGCGACCGCCGTTCGGCGGCGGCTACGCGATCGCCGCAGGCATCGAGCCGGCACTCGCGTTCCTGCGCCGGCTGTCGTTCACGGCCGAGGACGTCGCCTACCTGGCGACGCTGAAGGACGGCGAGGGCAAGCCGCTGTTCGACCCGGCATTCCTCGCGTACCTGCGCACGCTGCGGTTCACGTGCACGGTCGACGCGGTGCCCGAGGGCTCGCTCGTGTTCGCGCACGAGCCGATCGTGCGGGTCCGTGGACCGATCCTGCAGGCGCAGCTCGTCGAGACGCCGCTGCTCACGCTGATCAACTTCCAGTCCCTGATCGCGACGAAGGCTGCGCGCATCGCGCAGGTCGCGCGCGGCCCGGTGCTGGAGTTCGGCTTGCGCAGGGCGCACGGGATCGACGGCGGCATCTCCGCGGCGCGCGCGGCGTACATCGGCGGCGTGGCCGGGACCTCGAACGTGCTCGCCGGCAAGCTGCTCGGCATCCCGGTCGGCGGCACGCACGCGCACAGCTGGGTGATGTTTCACCCGGACGAGCTCTCCGCGTTTCGCGCATACGCCGAGGCGATGCCCGGCAACTGCACGTTCCTCGTCGACACCTACGACACGCTCGACGGCGTCAGGCACGCGATCACCGTCGGTCGCGAGCTGCGCGCCCGCGGTCACGAGCTCGCCGGGATCCGCCTCGACTCCGGTGATCTCGCGCACCTCTCGATCCAGGCGCGGGCGCTGCTCGACGAGGGCGGCTTCCCGAACGCCCGGATCGTCGCGTCCAACGACCTCGACGAGCACCTGATCGCGAACATCCAGGAGCAGGGCGCGCGGATCGACACGTGGGGCGTCGGTACGAAGCTCGTCACCGCATTCGACCAGCCCACGCTCGGCGGCGTCTACAAGCTCGGCGCATACCGCGACACCGACGGGACCTGGCGCTACCCGATCAAGCTGAGCGAGCAGCCGATCAAGATCACCAATCCCGGTATCCTCCAGATCCGTCGCTGCTGGAAAGGCGATCAGATGATCGGTGACATCCTCTACGAAGATTCCCACGAGTGCTCGCTCGACGTTCACGACATCGAGCTGCCGGACCGGAGCTGGAGCCTGGCCGGCGAGCTCGATCGCTCCGAGGATCTACTCGTCACCGTGCTCGACGGCGGCGCTCCGACTCACCGCGAGCTCGACCTCGCGGCGGCACGGCAGCGGGCGGCCACCGGCCTGGAGGCACTCTCGGTGCGAACCCGGCGGTTCTTGAACCCGCAGCCGTATCCGGTCGGGCTCGATCGCCTGGTCCACGAACGCAAGCAGCAGCTGATCGCGAAGGCGAGGGCACACCATGCATGAACCGCTCGTGTTCTCGACCTCCGCGTACGACTACCTCGCCGACGCGATCGCCAGAGGCGGCAACTGGGAGCGTGGCGCGATCACGCGCACGAGGTTTCCGGACGGCGAGGACTACCGCCGCATCGAGACCGATCCGGCAGACCGCGACGTGATCCTCGTCGGCGGCACGATCGACGACGCGGCCACGCTCGAGCTCTATGATCTCGCCTGCGGGCTCGTCATGTACGGCGCGTACCGGATGCGCATGGTGCTGCCGTTCTACGGCTACTCGACCATGGAGCGCTCGGCACGGCCCGGCGAGATCGTGACGGCCAAGACGCGGGCCCGCCTGCTGTCGTCGACGCCGACCGCGAGCCGCGGCACGCAGGTGTTCCTCCTCGACCTCCACGTCGGCGCGATCGCCTACTACTTCGAAGGCGGCATCCGGCCGATCCACGTCTACGGCAAGACGCTGACCGAACTTGGGGCGATGTACTACGAGGAGACGGGCGCGACCCTCGTCCAAGGGAAGGCCGGCCTTCCGATCTTCGTCGGC
>DAIRFU010000355.1:0-7551 GCA_036794935.1 Kofleriaceae bacterium
CGATCGCGATCCCGATCGCGACGACCCCGAAGTCGGCCGCCAGCACCGCCTGGCCTCCGTCGACGAGCGCCAGCACCGCGCTCGCCCACACGATGCACTCGGCCGCGAAGCGGAGCGGATCGCGCAGCCGGTGCCGCGCACGCGGCGCGACCACCGCGCCCCACAGGGTTGCAGCCGCCACGGGCAGCGCGATCGCCAGCACGATGCCGCTCGCGCGGGCCCCCCACCAGCCGAGTGCGGCGAGTGCGGCGAGCTCGCAGGCGAACCGGATCGCGAGCACGATGAAACCGATCGCGACGCGGGCGCCTCCGCGATCGCCCGTGCGACTCATCGGATCACCAAACCCGCGCGCGTGCCTGGATGAGCGAGTAGAAGAAGACCGCGTTGGGGTCGCGTGCGACGAGCTCGAGCTCGCGCGTCATGCCGTCGACCACCTCCTGCGAGACCTTGTTCGCGGCGAGCAGCGCGGGCGCGCCCGACAGCAGGAGGTCGGTCCAGTAGGCGATGAACTCGGCGCGCTCGCCGGGCGCGCGGTTGTCGAGGTGGAACGTCTTGACCTCGGTCGTGACGTCGTGGAAGCCGACGGACTGGAGCAGGTTGCCGAGCTTGGCACCGACGAACGGATCGCCGCCGAGGCTGAGCTGGTGATCGTTGAAGGCCATCCAGTAGCGCAGGGTATCGGGGCTGTACGGATCGACGAAGAAGCTCGCGTTCTGCACCTCGGTGCAGACGATCGGCGCGCCGGGCACGAGCACGCGGCGAACCTCGGAGAGCACGCGCGTGGGCGAGCTGATGTGCTCGAGGATGAAGCATAGAAACGCGGAGTCGAAGCTCTCGCGCTCGAGCTCGAGCCGGGTCGCATCACCCTTGACGATCGTGTAGCGGCCGGTCGCCCACGGCACGGTCGCGAGGAACCGGCGGGCCTCGGCGATCTGGTCGTCGTTGACCTCGATGCCGGTGATGTAGAGCTCGGGGAAATGGCGCAGCAAGATCTCGGTCTGCGCGCCGACGCCCGAGCCGACCTCGAGCAGCTTGCGCCGCCGCCGAAATGGCAGCCGATCGTGCACCATCGGCTCGAGGAATCGCGCCTGCCGGTGCAGCCGCTCGCGCTCCTCTTCGCGGTAACCGTGCAGGTACCCGGTACTCATGGCGCGAGCAGCATCGCACACGCGCGGGCGATCAGTCGCTCTTACGCTTCAGCTCGTCGACCTTGCGTTCGACCTTGTCGGCCGCCTTGTCGAACGCCTCCTTGGCCTCGCCCTTCTTCTCCACCGCGTGGCCCTCGGCCTCGCGCGCCTCGTCGTCGGTCAGCGCGCCCTCTACCTGCATCGCTTTGCCCTTGATCTTGTCCTTTGTCGAGCCCATGACGTCCTCCTTGGTGAGTTGACGAGCTTGATAGGTGCAACGGTGGTGCCGAAGGGCGCGAGATCCGAGGTCCACTTGGTTTAAGCTCCGGATGTTTCGCGATGACTCGGATGTCGGAACCGGAAGTACGGGAAGAATCGCAGGGGTCGTCCGTCCTCCCTATTGAAGAGGCTCGGCTCCGCCGTCGCACCGAGGCCCTGTTTCGTGATCATGGCACCTATCTGCAAGGACTTGCTCGCAGACTTTGCCGCAGCCACTTCGACCCGGATGACCTCGTGCAAGATGTTCTGGAAAAGACGGTCCGGTCACCGCAAGCGATCCCGCCCGGCGCGAACGAGCGCGCCTGGCTCTCGCGCGTCCTGCACAACCTCTTCATCGACCGGCTGCGCCGCAAGCAGGCGCGCCGCGAGGATCCGATCGCGGTCGAGGTGCCGGCCGCTCCGGGCGAGGAGCACGCATGGTGGGAGTCGCTCACGCTTGGCGATATCCGCGCGAAGCTCGAGCAGCTCTCCGACGAGCAGCGCGTGACGTTCGAGCTGTTCGCGTTCGAGGGCAAGTCGTACGACGAGATCGCCGCACGGCTCGGGATCGCGAAGGCGACGGTCGGCACGCGCATCCTGCGCGCGCGCACCCGGCTCAAGGAGCTGCTGACGAAGGAGCGCGGCGATGGCTGAGTGCGAGCACCTCGCGAGGACGACCGCCTACTTCGACGGCGCGCTGCCCGAGGCCGAGCAGGCCGCCGCGCTCGAACACCTGGCGGGCTGCGCCGAGTGTCAGGCGGTGCTCGGCGATGCGGTCGTGCTCGACGCGGTGACCGCACCGGCGGCGCATGCACCGGCGGCGACCACCGCGCACGTGACATCGCGGCGCTGGCTGCGCAGCGTGGCCATGATCGGCGGGCTGGTTGCGGCGGCGGCGGTGGCGTTCGTGGTGTGGCCGCGGCCGGTCCCCGAGGCTCCGCAGGTCGCGCTCGAGCTGCCACGCGAACGCGCGATCGAGGCGCGATTCACCGGCGAGCGATTCGCGGCGCACCGGCCGTACAGTGTGTCGCGCGGCGACCGTTCCAGCGAGGCGATCTCGCTGGGGACCCTCGCGCAGCTCGAGCAGCACGGCGATCGCCGCGAGCTGCTCGCCGCGCTCGTCGCGACGGGCGATCTGGCGCGCGCACGGACGCTGGCCGCCGAGCTGCCGGCCGACGCGAGAGGCGAGAGCGATCGCGCCGCACTCGCGCTCGCCGCGCACGAGCTCGAGCCCGCACTCGATCACGCATATCGCGCCATCGAGCTCGACCCGGGGCTCGCGGCCGCACACTGGAACCTCGGCATCGCCGCGCGCGAGCTCGGCCTGCCGCGGGTCAGCCGCGACGCGTTCGCGACGGTCGCGAAGATCGCCGAGCCAGGCTGGGCCGCCGAGGCGAGCGCGCAGATCGGCAAGCTCGATCACGAGCTCGCGGTGGAGACCGAATTCGGCGCGTTCGACCAGCGCGCGCGCGCGATGCTCGCCGGTGGTCCGCCGCTACCGGTGACCGATGCCGCACGCTTCCCGGCGCTCGCGCGCGGGTACGTGCTGGACACGCTGCGCGTCCGGTCGGGCGCCGAGGTCGCCCCGCTGCGCCCGCTCGTCGATGCACTCGATGCCGCGAGCGGCAAGCCGACACTCGCCGCGGCCGCCGCGGTCGCCGCCTCCGGTAATCACACGCTGCGTGCGCGGTTCGCCGATCGTTATCGCGCGCTGCTCGCCGGCACCGCGACGGCGGCCGAGGCCGAGCAGCTCGTCACCGATCTGCGCGCCGCCGGCCACGCCGTCGACGACCTGCGCGCCGGCGCCATCCTGCACGGCGGGCACGCGGCCACGCACGTCGACGAGCTGCGCGCGATCGTCGCGCCGTGGCACGACCCGTGGTTCGATCTCGCCGTCGAGCGCGCCCGGATCGAGAGCGCGTTTCCACGCGGCGACGAACACGCGGACACCGCACTCACCGACGCGCTCGCGACCTGTGACAACAACCCGGCGTGGAGCCTGCGGTGCGGCGAGCTCGCGCAGGATCTCGCGCAGCGCCTGATCGATCGCGGTCGGGCCGCCGACGCGGAGCGCTGGGCGGTGCGTGCGCTCGCGGCGTACCGGCTCGCCGGCTCGCCGATGGCCGCGCGGGCGGTGCGCGAGCAGCTCGCGGCGATCCATCGCACGCTCGGCAGGACCGCGCTCGCTCGCGCCGAGCACGAGGAGCTCGCGCTCTCGGCTCAGAGCGCGCCGCCGAGCCCGTAGACGACGAACGACCCGTACGAGCCGGTCACGCGGTTGGTGCGCAGCCCCGGGATGCCGTCCGCGTTCTTGTTGCTCGAGAACGGCGCACTCGGCCCGGTCTGCAGCGAGTCGATCGCGCAGTACAGGTTCGAGCCGAACGCACCGGCGAGGATGCGGTAGCGCGTACCCGCCGCCGGCTCACCGATCGTCGCGCTGTTGCGCTCGAAGTTCGCCGAGCCGTTCTGCAACGACCACATCATCAACAGCGACGACACGGGCTGCGTGGTGTCATCGCGGAACGTCGAGCACAGCCAGCCGTTGCCGCCGGTCATCCGGAACACGATCCCGCCGTTGACGTTGCCGGTATCGAACGTCGACCACGTGAACGTCGCCTCGACGATGTAGTTCGGCACCGCGACCGCGGCGGTGTTGTGGATGCGCTGGTCGCTCGTCAGGCTGGTCTGCGCGGCGGCATCGCTGCCGAGCATCCAGGTCCCGCTGATCACGCTCCAGTCCCCACCGAGTGCGGCGCCCGCGAACGTCTCGACGTACAGGATCGAGTCGCCGGCGCGATCCGGCCGCGGATCGCAGGCGTCGCCGACGCTATCCGCGGCGGCCCCGGCATTCGTCTCGCCGGCGTTTGTCTGGCTCGTGTTCGGGAAGCTCGGGCAGTTGTCGCAGTCGTCACCGTAGCCGTCGCTGTCCTCGTCGTGCTGGCCCGGGTTCGGGACCGCGAGGCAGTTGTCCATGTCGTCGTCGCTGCCATCGCCGTCGGTGTCGACGCCGGGCATGCCGCGCGGCGCGTCGAACAGATCGAGCGGCGCATCGATGATCGGCGGACAGCCGCCCGGCGGGCATGCGGACACCGGATCGAAGTCGATGCGACCGCAGCCGGCAGCCGCCATCACCGACAAGATGACCGGATAACCCCAACGCACTCGATCCGCAATGATAGTCCGAGTCGGCGCCGCCGGCGACTGTAAGGTTGGTAAGCCGACTCGGGTCCGTGCTACAGGCGTCTCGACGTGCCGGACGAGCTGACCTTCGACGCCCTGACCTCCGGCTGGACGATCGCGCAGCGCCGCAAGGGCCATCGCCACTCGACCGACGATCTGCTGACCGGCTGGTACGCCGTCGAGGTTCAGCCCGCGGCACATCGCATCCTCGACCTGGGCAGCGGCATCGGTTCGGTCGGGCTCATCGCGCTGTGGCGCTCGCCCGGTGCGACGCTCGTCGCGATCGAGGCACAGGCGATCAGCTTCGAATTGCTCGCCGGGAACATCGAGCGCAACGGGCTCGCCGCGCGCGTCCAGGCGATCCACGGTGACCTCCGCGACGTACGCCTCGCGGAGCGCTTCGAGCTCGTCACCGGAAGCCCGCCGTACTGGGATGTGTCCGAGGGCGTCGTGCCGGCCGACTCGCAAAAGGCGCACGCGCGTTTCGAGCTGCGCGGCGACGTCCGCGACTACGCGCTCGCGGCGCGGGCGGCGCTCGGCGAGAATGGCCGGTTCGTGTTCTGCTTTCCGACCGTGCAGCGGGCGCGCGCCGAGGCGGCGTGCAGCGCGGCCGGCCTCGCGCTCGTGCGCTCGCGCGACGTGATCCCGCGCGCCGGTGCGGCCCCGCTGTTCACGCTGTTCGCGTGCCGTCGCGCCGAGGATACGGGCGAGGCGCCCGTCGTCGAGCCGCCGCATGTCGTTCGCGACGAGCAGGGCGTGCCGACTCCGATGCACGTGGCCGCGCGCGCGACGCTCGGCTTCACGCGATAGCGATCGCACGCCACTCGCCCGGCGCCAAACCGTCGAGCGTGTACGGCCCGATCGCGACGCGCACGAGCCGCAAGGTCGGCAGCCCGACCGCCGCGGTCATGCGGCGGACCTGGCGGTTGCGCCCCTCGCGGATCGTCAGCTCGAGCCACGCGTCGGGCACGCTCTTGCGAAACCGGATCGGCGGCGTGCGCGGCCACAGCCACGCCGGCTCGTCGAGCACGCGCGCGTCCGCCGGCAGCGTGCGGCCATCCTTGAGCTCGACGCCGGTGCGCAGGCGGGCGAGCGCGTCCTCGCTCGGCGTGCCCTCCACCTGTGCGAGGTACGTCTTCGGCGCCTTCCAGCGTGGATCGGTGAGCCGCTGGTTCAGCTTGCCGTCGTCGGTGAGCAGCAACAGGCCTTCGCTATCGTGATCGAGACGGCCGGCGGCGTAGACCCGTGGCGGCAGGCCGAGCCGCGCGAGCGTCGGCCGCGGCGGCACGTTCTGATCGGTGAACTTGCAGTGAACGAGGTAGGGTTTGTTGAGCGCGATCAGCACTACGCGAGGTTGCTGTAGACGTTCTGTACGTCGTCGTCGTCCTCGAGCGTGGCGACGAGCTTCATCACCTCGTCGATCTTGTCCTCGGGCAGCTCGGTCAGCGTGGTCGCGACATACTCCGAGCTCGACGACACGGCGTGCAGGCCGCGGCTCTCGAGCGCGCTCTGCATCGCGCCGAAATCCGAGAACGCGCAATGAACGACGAGCTGCTTGTCGCCCTTGTCGCTCTCGCCATCCTCGAGCGCGACGAGGCCGTGATCGATCAGCTCGAGCTCGAGGCTGTCGCGATCGATGCCCTCGGGAGCGAGCCGGAACACGCCGTGCTTCTGGAACATGAACGAGACGCTGCCGGTCGTGCCCATGTTGCCGCCGTTGGCCTTGAACGCGTGGCGCACGTTCGCGACGGTGCGGGTCACGTTGTCGGTCGCGGTCTCGACGAGCACCGCGATGCCGTGGGGCGCGTAGCCCTCGTAGATCACGACCTCGTACTCGGTCGCGCCCTGGCCGCTCGCCTTCTTGATCGCGGCCTCGACCTTGTCCTTGGGCATGTTGACCGCGCGCGCGTTCTGGAGTGCGCGGCGCAGCGCCGGATTGCCGTCGGGGTTCGGTCCGCTCGCCTTGACGGCGATCGCGATGTCCTTGTTGATCTTCGTGAACTGCTTCGCGACCCGGTCCATGCGCGCGAAGATCGTGTGCTTTCGTTTCTCGAATGCGCGGCCCACGGCCCGGACTCTATGCGAAGCGCGCGGCAGAGGCTAGCGCCACGGGGCGATGACTCCCGTGGAAGTACAGGGAGTTAGCCGGTAACAGCCGGGAACGGGCCGGCGCGCAGGCAGTGATCCCCGCCACCTCCTGATGATCGCCAAGTCATCGGAATTACTTCGAGCTGCACCGACTTCACAATTCTTCATGTTGCTTTCGGACCGCACTCCCGTCGGTCACCTCGAGGCACTTGATAGCCTCGCTTTTCGGGAGGAATACGGATGCGATTATTCTCGTCACGCCGAGCCCTCTGGCTCCTGTTCGCGACCACATGGTCGACCCTCGCCTTCGCGCAGCCCGCGACGCGCGATCACCGGCGGGTACCGCCACCACCACGCCAGGCGCCTGTCCCCGTGATCGCGGGACCGACCGAGGCACCGCCCTCGCCACGCGAGGAGAAGGTCGCCGCCCGCGCCGGCTTCGTCTGGGCCGCCGGCCACTGGGACTGGCGCGCCAACAAGTGGGACTGGGTGGCCGGCCACTGGGAGCGGGAGCGCGCCGGCAAGAGCTGGCGGGCGGGCCGCTGGGAACACCAGGGGAACCGCTGGATCTTCGTGAAGGGCCAGTGGGTCGCCGGCACGCCGACGCCACCGCCGACGACGAACCCGCCGCCACCGCCGCCCACGACCACGCCGCCGCCGGTCGCCGGACCGACGGCACCACCGCCGCCGCCTCGGCAGGAGAAGTTCCAGCCGCGCGCCGGCTTCGTGTGGATCGCCGGTCAGTGGGACTGGCGCGCGAACAAGTGGGAGTGGGTCGCCGGCCACTGGGAGCGCGAGCGCCGCGGCAAGCGCTGGCGCCCCCCGCGCTGGGAGCAGAACGACGTCCGCTGGGCCCGTCTCCACGGCGACTGGCTCGACGATTCGGGACCGGCGACAT
>DAIRFU010000913.1:0-2112 GCA_036794935.1 Kofleriaceae bacterium
GAGCTGCGCCTTCGCCACGTTCGAGAACGCGTCACTCGTGAGCGCGAAACTGGCGCGCGCCGATCTCACTGGCGCCGAGCTGACGATGGCGAACCTGGACGGGGCCGTGCTGGCGGGTGCGCGGCTCGGCGAGGCGAGCTTCTACCGCACGCTGCTCACCGGCTGCACGGATCTCGAGCGCGCCGTCGGACTGGACGAGGCACGGCACCACGGCCCGTCGGTGCTCGATCTCGCGACGCTCCGCGCGGGAGCGTTTCTGCCGCTCGCCTTCCTCGAGGGCGTGGGCCTCGCCGCCGGGTTCGTCGAAGCGCTGCGTCCGCTGCTGGCCGAGCTCTGACCGTCAGCTCGCCGGCTCGTCCTCGTCGGTATCGGACGCTTCGGCCAGGCGGAGCGCGACGTGCGCCATGAGGTCGTCGGGGACCTCGATGCGGCGCAGCTTCGCCTTGATCGTGCGCAGCGTGGCCTCCGCGAAGGCGTACTCCTTGGCGCAGGCGGCGCACGTCTCGATGTGCTGACGCATGAGCTGCATCTCGTGCGGAGCCAGCTCGCGGTCGACGTAGTCGTCGAGGCGGCGCACGACTTCCTCACACGTGTAGCGGTCGATGCTCGTCATGCTTCCTCGCCGGCCGATGGACGTCTGACGTCGGCGAGCACGATGCCCTGATCCACGGCGAGCGTCCAGAGCCGCTTCTGGAGCATCGCGCGCCCACGGTGCAAACGCGAGCGCACTGTCCCCAGCGGAACGCCGAGCATCTCGCCGATCTCTTCGTACGAGAAGTCTTCCATGAGGTACATCGTGCAGACGGCGCGATAGATGTCGGGCAGTGCGCCGAGCGCCGCGGCGATGTCGTTCGAGGCGAGCCGGCCGATCGTCGCCTGCACCGGATCGTCGAGCGACAGGAGCCCGGCCTCGTACGCCTGCTTGTAGAGAATCATCTCGTGCGCGTCCTCGACGTCCGCCAGCGAGTGCTCGGGCCGGCGCTTGCGGTGTGCGCCATAGAAGCAGCGCAGCAGGATCTTGAAGAACCACGCCTTGAAGTTCGAGCCCGCGGCGAAGGTGCCGCGACCGCGAAACGCGGCGAGGGCCGCCTCCTGCACGAGGTCCTCGGCGTCCTGCCGGTTGCCCGTGAGACGAAGCGCCGTGCGGAACACCGCATCGACGATCGCCCCGAGCGCCGCCTCGAATTCGGCGGTTCCGAGCTTGGTTTGCTCGGCGCACGAGCCCTCGTGTGTTGGCATTGCGTGCTGTAATGACGATCGACGCCGTCGAGTTCCCCGAGGACGATGGCTGCGCCAAGGTGGTCGTGGCGTTCGCGTCCCGCCAGTTCGCGCCGATGCCACGCGCAGCGTGAAACCGCTCAGCCTGATTGAACTTTTTTCCGGTTGACTCATTCTTCTCGCCTGCGGTTGGGCCTTCGACGCCGAACGTGCAACCACCGCTTGGTATCCGCACTGTCGTTGGCGACGCTCGCCGCCACGGCACTCGACAGGCCCGATCATGCCCAGCGCGCTCGAGACGCGTCTCGACACGGTCTTCGACGACGATCCGCAGACGCGGGTCATGGCCGGCTCCGCCCACTGGGCGGGCAACTGGGGCACCGCGATGACCGAGGTGCGCTCGGTGGTAGCGCATCTCACGGCAGGGTGGCCGCCGCGCGAGAAGGTCGAGGAGTTCGTCACCAAATACATTTGCCCGCCTCCCGTTCCGGCCCAGCGCGACAAGGCGGGGGTAGGCCCGCAGTATTTCATTCCGGGAGACGGAACGATCTTCGGCCTGATCGACATGCCGAGCATCACGTGGCATGGCAATCACGTGAACAACTGGTCGATCGGCGTCGAGACGGGAAACCTCGGCGACGTCGCGCGGCCCCCGGGCGACCGCTGGCTCTCGCTCGCCGCGAACGCGAACGAGAATGCCGACGACATCCCCGGAGCGAAGCTGTGGATCTCGCGTCACCGGTTCCAGGAAGTCGTCGTGTCGTGGTGGACGACCGGCACGCCGTCGGCCGACAGGCGTACATCGAGCTCGAGTCCGTCAGCGCCCGCCTGCAGCCCGAGATCGAACGCCGCCAGCGTGTTTTCCGGACCCAGGGCGGATCCGCCTCGATGCGC
>DAIRFU010000914.1:0-2111 GCA_036794935.1 Kofleriaceae bacterium
CATTCGTAGGCGCTCGGGGACGCGGGCAGCTACTGGCGCTCGATGCTCAACGACGTCGAGAACGTCGTCGCGATCGATCCGCTGACCGTCGAGATCCATGTCCGCCGCAAGTACGCCCCGCTGCTCGGCAACCTCGCGATGTACCCGATCGTGTCGCCGAGCGCGGTCAAGAAGTGGGGCGCGCGGTTCCCCGATCACCCGATCGGCACCGGCCCGTTCGCGTTCGAGGACTGGATCAAGGACTCGCGCGTCGTCGTCCGCCGGTTCGACGATTACTGGGGGCGCCCGGCGGGGCTCAAGCGGATCGTGTTCCAGGTCGTCGTCGATGCGCGCCAGCGGCTGATCAACCTGGAATCCGGATCCGTCGACCTCGCGGCCGCGATCCTGCCGGACGAGCAGCCGTTCGTCGAGCTGCACCCGGATCTCGAGCTCCACCACGCGGCGGGTAACGACATCAGCTATCTCGCGCTCAACACGCAGCACCCGCCGTTCGACGATGTCCGTGTCCGGCGCGCGGCGAACTACGCGGTCAACAAGGAGCCGATCGTCAAGCTCGGCTACCAGGGCCACGCGGTCGCCGCCGACTCGCCGCTGCCCCCATCGATGTGGGGCTACCACGAGCCGGCCATGCGCTATCAGTACGATCCGATCGCGGCAAAGCGACTGCTCGACGAGGCGATCGCCGATGGCAAGTTCGATCCATCGCGTGTCTACAAGCTCTACGCGCCGTCGACGCCGCGTCCGTACCTGCCCCAGCCCGAGCGCGTGGCGCGCTTCGTCCAGGCATCGCTCGAGCAGGTCGGCATCCACACCGAGCTCATCCTCGAGCCGTACCCGAAGTTCCGCGCCGCCGTGCAGGCCGGCCAGCATGACCTCTGCATCTTCGGCTGGGTCGGCGACACCGGCGATCCGGACAACTTTCTCTACGTGCTGCTGCACTCGAAGCAGTCGAACACCGAGACCGGCGCGCAGAACGTCGCGCTCTACCGCGACAAGGAAGTCGACGACATGCTGCTCGCCGCGCAGGAGGCCGGCGACGAGTAGACGCGCAGCACGATCTACGCCGCCGTCCAGGACAAGATCGCCGCCGACGCGCCGTGGGTGCCACTCGCGCACAGCGAGCTGGTCGTCGCCGGCCGGACCGAGCTCGAGCGCGTCGTGCTGTCACCGACCGGCCACCCGGTGTACTCGCTGATCCGACGGCGCGGAGCGGAGGAGCGGTGAACGACGACGCGATCACGCCCGAGCCTCGCTCGGTGCGGCGGATCGTCACCGAGAAGCTCCTCCGGTTGCCGCCGCGCCCGGTCGAGACCGCGCCTCCGCGCCTGCGCCTGCGCCTGCGCACGAAGCTGGTCGTCGCGATGGCGCTCGCCGCGCTCGTGCCGGTCGCCATCGTCGCCACGATCGCGACGGGCGTGATCCTGTCGAGCCTCGACACCGGCCTGCGCGAGGACGCGGATCGCCAGCTCACCGTCGGTCTCAACCTGATCCTGCGCTCGGTCGAGCGGCTCGGCGACGAGACCGTGCAGCTCGCCGAGTCGAGCGACCTGACGGGGGCGATGCGCGACGGCCCGCAGGCACTCGAGGCTTGGTTCGCGCGCGAGGGAGCGCACGTGCCGAGCGCGCGCGTGCAGCTCGTCGACGCACGCGGCGTGCTGGTGTTCGATCGCGTGATCGGCGGCGCCGAGAAGCGGTTCGTGGACATCGGCGTCAAACCCGACGATCCGGTCGTCAAGGAAGGCCAGTCGTGGATGCGCAGCGTGACGCTCGTCTCGGTCGGCGATCGGGTCGTGGTCCGCGCCAGCTCGCCGATCGTCGATCAGAACCTGTCGCTGCTCGGCGTCGCGATCCTGTCGCTGCCCCTCGATGGCGACTTCGCCGACAGCATCAAGGGCGCGCTGTCCGCCGACGTGTTGATCGGCGGCACCGCCGGCCGGCTCGCGGTGACGTTTCGCTCCGCGCTGGGGCGCCGCGCCGAGCCGATCGAGCTGTCCCAGGCCGATCGCAGCGCCGTGCTCGGCCGCGACCGCGTGATCCGCGATCTCGAGCTGTCGGTCGACAAGGCGGACGAGCCACGCACGTACACGATGGCCTCGACGGCGCTGCTCGAC
>DAIRFU010000356.1:0-7523 GCA_036794935.1 Kofleriaceae bacterium
CGCACTGACGTTCGCGAACGAGCTCGGCGTGATCTGCGCGCTCGACCCACTCGTCCGCGCGCCCGGCGAGCTCGACGATCCGTACGAGAACCTGCCGGCGACCGCGCTGTACCTGCGCATCGAGGGCGCGGGCCGCGCCGGCGCGATCCGCAGCGAGCGGCTCGAGGACCTGGCCGCGCTGATCGAGAGCTACGGGGAGATCCCGATCACCGTCGTGTTCGCGTCGCCGGAGCGCTGGCAGGACGCGCGGAACTTTCGGAAGCTATTTGCCGATGGCTGAGGACGGCGGCCGAAACGGGCTGAGCCCGCCGGGTGGGGCCCAAGGTGGCCGCCGGGCGGGCTCATGGCTGTGCAAACGCGAGCTAGAACACGAACGTTGCAATCGGGATCGGCAGCTCGCCTTGCTTCTTGGGCAGATCCTGGATGTTTGGCGACGACCTGCGCTCCACCATCTGGATGATCGGCTGCGACTTTCTCGATGGCACCGCGACCGTCTTCTTCGCGCGGCTACCGTTTCCTTTACGCGCCGCAGGGCGCGCGGTCATCACCTTGTTTCGCATTCAAATTCCCCCAGGTGCTCGGTCCGTCCAAGACTCTACGGAGCCATGTCACGGCAAGTCAATGTAGGCAATCTGATTCCTTTACATCGCGCGTCGCCTCTCGTATAACGCGCTGCACTTTCCCGCGGAGTTTCGAGGATTTATGGATACCAAGGCCGGCTACGAAGTGACCCTTCTCACGGGTTCAGCACTGGAGTCACAGGTCGATATTCTCGCGTTCACGACCTTCGGAGATCCGTCCAAGGATGCTGTTTTCAAATCGGCAGACCAGGCACTCGGTGGCCACCTGCTCGAGGTCGCGCGGCACGAGTCGTTCGACGGCAAGATCGCGCAGGTCCTCGCGATGTACACCCACGGCAAGCTCCCCGCGAAGCGGGTCGTCGTGGTCGGCGCCGGCAATCGCGGCGACTTCTCGATTCCCAATCTACGAGACATCACCGCGGCAGTCGCCCAGGTCGCGAACAAGGTCGGCGCCCAGAGCGTCGGGTTCGTGCTGCCGGCACTCGGCGGCGGCCGCGAGGCCACGCTCGTGCAGATGGCGGTCGAGGGCCTGTACATGGGCAGCTACAAGTTCGGCCGGTACCTGACCGGCGAGGATCACAAGAAGCCGCAGGCGCTCAAGTCGTTCGGCGTGTTCGCCGAGGCGAAGGGCAAGAAGCCGACCGCCGCGCAGACCCGCCAGCTCCAGGCCGCGATCACCCGCGGCGCCGCGATCGCGCAGGCCGTCAACCACGCCCGCGACCTGATCAACGAGCCCGCCGCCGCCGCGACCCCGGTCTCGATCGCCGCCGACGCCCAGGCGATCGGCAAGAAGCACAAGGGCACGCTCACCGTGACCGTGTTCGACGCCAAGAAGTGCGCCGACATGGGCATGGGCATGTTCCTCGCCGTCGGCCAGGGCTCCGACCAGGAGCCGCGCTTCGTCCACATGACGTACAAGCCGGCGAAGAAGGCCAAGAAGAAGGTCTGCTTCATCGGCAAGGGCGTCACGTTCGACTCGGGCGGCTACTCGCTCAAGCCGTCGAACGCGATGGAGGACATGAAGATCGACATGTCCGGCACGGCCGCGGTGATCGCCGCGATGGACGCGATCGCGACGATCGGCTCGGACTACGAGGTCCACGCGGTGAGCGCGCTGTGCGAGAACCTCGTGTCGGGCCGCGCGTACAAGCTGGGCGACGTCCTGAAGTCGATGGACGGCACCACGGTCGAGATCAACAACACCGACGCCGAGGGCCGGCTGACGCTCGGTGACGCGCTGACCTACGCGCGCACCCGGATCCAGCCCGACGAGATGTTCGACTTCGCGACGCTCACCGGCGCCTGCATGATCGCGCTTGGCCCGTACACGGCCGGCGTGATGAGCGACAGCGAGCCGCTCGTCAAGGACTGGCTCGCAACCGCGCAGCGCACGGGCGAGGACATGTGGCGGCTGCCGCTCAACGGCCGGCTGCGCGAACAGCTGAAGAGCTCGATCGCCGACATGCGCAACACCGGCGACCGCTACGGCGGCGCGATCACGGCCGGCCTGTTCCTCAAGACGTTCGCCAAGGACACGCCCTGGGTCCACGTCGACATCGCCGGCCCGGCCTCGACCACCGGCCCACGGCCGTCGCAGCCCAAGGGCGGGACCGGATTCGGCGTCGCCACGATCGTCGAGTACGCGACCCGGCGCTAGGCGCAGGCCCCGCGAGGATCCCCCAGGCGCGGCGGCGCAGACCTGACCGGCGAGCGCCGCGCATCTGCCTGGATAGACTGGAAACCTGACCGGTTTATCAAGGAAATTCGCTGGGTTGAGAGCGCGCGCGATTTGACACAGTCCATCCTGACTGCTACGATTTTACAGTTTTGAAGCAGCTTTTTTCAGTCGGGGACAAGGCCGTTTATCCGGTGCATGGTGTCGCAGAGGTCGTCGCGCTCGAGCAGCGCGACATCGGCGGGAGCAACACGCCCGTCTACATCCTCAAGATCATCGACACCGGCCTCAAGATCATGCTGCCGACGATCAACGCCGGCTCGGTCGGCCTCCGCGAGCTGATCACGTCGAAGCAGGTCAAGGAGGTCTACTCGATCCTCAAGTCACGCGACGTACCGCGCGACACGCAGACCTGGAACCGCCGCTATCGCGAGTACATGGAGAAGATCAAGACCGGCTCGGTCTTCGAGATCGCCGAGGTGCTCCGCGATCTGTGCGTGCTGCGCATGACCAAGGAGCTGTCGTTCGGCGAGCGCAAGATGCTCGAGACGGCGCGCGGCCTGCTCATCAAGGAGCTCGCGCTGGCCAAGGGCGTCGAGGATCAGAAGATCGCGGGCGAGATCGACGAGATCTTCCAGCCCGCCGCGGCCTGACTCAGTAGCGGAGGAACACCGAGCCCCAGGTCAGGCCCGCGCCGAACGCGACGAGGCAGACCAGGTTGCCGGGCTTGATCTTGCCGAGCTCGATCGCCTCGTGCATGCAGATCGGGATCGAGGCCGCGGTCGTGTTGCCGTACTTCTGGATGTTGTTGTGCGTCTTGTCGTCCGGTAGGCCGATCATCTTCGCGACCATCTGATTGATGCGCAGGTTCGCCTGGTGCGGGATCAGCATGTCGATCTGATCGATGCCCTTGATCCCGTTCGCCTGCATGCCCTCCATGATCGCCTGCGGGATGCGCGTCACGGCGTGCTTGAACACGTTCTTGCCCTTCATGGACGGGTAGTGCTTGCGCTCGGCCATCGCCTCGGCGCTGATGCGCGGGTGCTGGCGGCTCGCCGGGTACTCGGTCCACAGGATCTCCGCCTCGCTGCCATCGGCGTGGATGTGCGTCGAGAGGATCACGTGCTGGTCGTCGGTCGCGCGACCGACCACGACGGCGCCGGCGCCATCGCCGAACAGGACCGTCACGTCGCGGCCCGCGGTCGAGACATCGAGGCCGGTCGAGTGCACCTCGCTGCCGATCACGAGGATGTTCTTGAACGCGCCGGTGCGGATGTACGCGTCGGCGATCGAGATGCCATAGATGAAACCGGTGCACTGCTGGCGGATGTCGATGCACGGGATGGCGCGCCCGGTGATCCCGAGGAGCCGCTGCACGAACACGCCGGTGCCCGGGAAGTTCGCATCCGGGGACAGCGTCGCGTAGACGATCATGTCGATGTCGCCAGGCTGAAGGCCCGCGCGCTCGATCGCCTCCTTGCTCGCCCGCGCGCCCAGCTCCGCACCGCCTTCGCCCGGCTCGACCCACCGCCGCTGCTCGATCCCGGTCCGCTCGACGATCCACTCGTGCGAGGTCTCCATGACCTTCGCGAGATCATCGTTCGTGACGACGCGGGAAGGCACGGCCATGCCGATGCCCAGGATGCGGCTACGGTGAGTCATGCTCGCTCGATTACCACGATACAGTGCGGCTCGTCATGAACATCCTTCTCGTCCGGCACGGCGAGACCCCGTGGAATCGCGAAGGCCGCTATCAGGGCCGCACCGACATCCCGCTCTCGGAGACGGGCGAGACCCAGGTGCGCGCGCTCGGCGACCGGCTCCGGCACATTCCGATCCAGGTCGCGTTCGCGTCGCCGCTCGCACGCGCCCGTCACACCGCCGAGGCGATCCTTGCCGGCCGCGCGACGACGCTCGAGCTCGACGCCGGCCTGCTCGAGATCTCGCACGGTGAGTGGGAGGGCAAGCTCGCCCCCGATGTCGAGCGGTCACACGCCGAGATGTTCGGGGTCTGGCGCAGCCAGCCGGGCCGCCACTCGCCTGCAGGTCCCGGTGCCGAGACGCTCGGCGACGTCGAGTCGCGCGCGTGGCCGGTACTCGAGCGTGTCTGCGCGCGGCTCGGTCCCGACGACACCGCGCTGATCGCGGCGCACGACGCGGTCAACCGCGTGATCCTCTGCCGCGTGCTGGGCCTGCCGCTCGAGCGGATCTGGTCGTTTCGTCAGGCGCCCGCCGCACTCAACGTGCTCGCCGGCCCGGCGATCGCCGAGCTGCAGGTCGTGCGCCTCAACGATGCCGAGCACGTCGCGCCGCTGTTGCGCGAAGCCCAGCACGCCGCCCTGTGACGGCGGCGCCGATCGGTCACAGCTGCATGCGCTCGAAGTGGCGCGGGATCACGACGCGCGTCCCGGGCGCGCACGCCTGGACCTCCGCGGCAAACGCGTCGAGGTCCGCGTCGGGCGGCTCGTCGACGGGCGGCCCGCGCCAGTGGTCGAAGTGCGTCGCATAGACGAGCGGCGGCTTGCCGAGCGCGGTGAGTAGCCGGCACGTGTAGTCGTGGATCTGGTCGCGCAGCCCGGTCGCCACGATCGCGACATCAGGACGCAGGCCCGTGACCTCGCGCTCGATGAAGTTGGCCGTGCTCGACACGAAGATCGCGTGACCGCCGACGCGGACGAGATAATCGAACGTGCCACCTTCCTCGTAATCGGCGAAGCGGACCGGTGGCACCACGGTGATCGGCTGCCCCATCACGTGCTTGTCGCCGAGCGCCGAGTGCAGGCTCGGGATCACGCGCACCGAGAAGCCGGCGAACGCGTAGTCCTCGCCCCCCTGGACCGGGATGACGTGATCGGCCGGCACGCCCTCGGCGAGCGCGACGCGTGCGGTGCTGTCGCTCCCCATGATCTGCGCGCCGGTCACGAGCGCCACGGCCGGCGCGTCGAGCAGGTGGTCGGCGTGCGAGTGGCCGACCACGATCAGGTCCGCGCGCTTCGGGGCGTGCGCGGCGACGGCCGTCGGGTCCGAGGCGATCGGGCCGTCGAGGTCAGGCCGCGAGAAGTACGGGTCGACCAGGATCGTGCGGCCCGCGCTCTCGATCTGCCAGCCGGCGACGCCGAGGTACGTGAGCGCGAGCGGCGGCGGCGATGCCGGCGTCGCGAGTTTCGGGGACGTGCATGCGCACGCGACGAGCAGCCACGCCGATCTCATCGGGCGCGAACGAGCGAGCGAGCCCGGTTATTCGCTAGATGTCGAGGTTGCGCACGTTGAGTGCGTTTTCCTCGATGAACTCGCGGCGCGGCTCGACGAGGTCGCCCATCAGCTTCGTGAAGATGCCGTCGGCCTCCTCCATCTCCTCGATCTTGACCCTCAGGAGGTTGCGCTTCTCGGGATCCATCGTGGTCTCCCAGAGCTGCTCGGCGTTCATCTCGCCCAGGCCCTTGTAGCGCTGGATCTGCAGACCCTTGCGCCCGAGCTCCTCGATGAGCGTCGCGATCTCGTCCCAGCTCTTGATCCCGAACGGCTCGTCGCCGGCGTGCGAGATCTGGAGTGGCTGGACGAGCCTGGTCTTGAGCTCGGCGCAGATCCGCTTGAGCTCGGCGAACTCGGGACTGCGCACCAGGTCGGCGCTGATCACGGTGTGGCGGCGCACGCCGTGCTGACCACCCTGGAACTTGACCTCCCAGGTGCCGTGCTCGACATCTTCGGTGTACTCGCCGGCGGCCTGACCGAGCTCGCCGTGACGGCGCGACACCTCGGCCATCACCTTCGCCTCGATCAGCTCGAGCTTGTCGCGGTGCTTCAGATCGTCCTCGGAGAGCTGTGCGTCGGCGAACTCGGAGACGATGCGGCGGTCGGCGCGCTTGTCGAGCTGCATGCGGAGCCGGCGGGCCTGGTTGATCCGCTTGATGATCTCGGCGAGCGGCTTGCCGGTGAGCTTCTGCTCGGTAGGCCCGCTGCCCGTGTGCAGCGTGGTCTCCTTGGAGACGCTGTCGAGCAGGAAGTCCTCGAGGGCCTGCTCGTTCTTGAGATAGAGCTCGGTCTTGCCCTTCTTGACCTTGTAGAGCGGCGGCTGCGCGATATAGACGTGCCCCGCCTCGAACATCTCGTTGTAGTGGCGGAAGAAGAACGTCAGCAGCAGCGTGCGAATGTGGCTGCCGTCGACGTCGGCGTCCGTCATCAGGATGATCTTGTGATAGCGGAGCTTGGAGATGTCTTTCTCCTCGCCGATACCGGCACCGAGTGCCGTGATCAGCGTCGTCAGCTCCTGGGACGACAGCATGCGATCGAAGCGCACCTTCTCGACGTTCAGGATCTTGCCGCGCAGCGGCAGGATCGCCTGGAACGCGCGGCTGCGCCCCTGCTTCGCGGAACCGCCTGCGGACTCGCCCTCGACGATGAACAGCTCGCTCTTCTCGGGATCGCGCTCCTGACAGTCCGCGAGCTTGCCGGGCAGGCTCGTCAGCTCGAGCGCGCCCTTGCGCTGCACCATCTCGCGCGCCTTGCGCGCTGCCTCGCGCGCCTTGTTCGCGAGGATCGCCTTCTGGATGATCGTGCGCGTGTCCTTGGGGTGCTGCTCGAGGTACTGGCCGAGCTTCTCGCCGACCACCGAGCTGACGGCCGCGGCGACCTCCGACGAGACCAGCTTGTCCTTGGCCTGGTTCGAGTACTTCGGGTCGGAGACCTTGACCGAGACGACCGCGGTGAGGCCTTCGCGCAGGTCCTCGCCCGACACGCCGCCCTTGGCGTCCTTGAGGAGCTTGTTGTCCTCGCCGACCTTGTTGATCGTGCGGGTGAGCGCCTGGCGAAAGCCGGTCAGGTGCGTGCCGCCATCGCGGTTCTTGATCGTGTTCGTGAAGCAGGTGACGAGCTCGGAGTAGCCGTCGTTCCACTGCATCGCGACCTCGACCTGGCTGCCCTCGTGCTCGCCGATGAAGTGGACGACCTCGGAGATCGTGGTCTTGTTCGCGTTGAGGTCGGCGACGTAGCTCGCGAGGCCGCCCTGGAACAGGAACTCCTGCTTCTTGTCGGTGCGCTCGTCGTGGATGACGATCTGCAGCCCGCTGTTGAGATACGCGAGCTCGCGCAGCTTCTGGGCGAGCTGATCGAACGAGAACTCGAGCACGTTCTTGAAGATCTCGGGGTCGGGGTGGAACGTGATCTTCGTGCCGCGGCGATCGGTGACGCCGGTCTGCTTGAACTCGGTCGCCGGGATGCCCTTGGCGTACTCCTGGTAGTAGACCTTGCCGTCGCGGCGGATCTCGAGC
>DAIRFU010000915.1:0-2104 GCA_036794935.1 Kofleriaceae bacterium
GAGCTCGCCGGCTACGCGGTGCTGGCCGCGAACGAGGCCGAGAAGGCGGCGCACGTCTACCTGGTGAATCTCACGCCGTACGGCGCGTTCGGCCGCCTCTACATGGCAGGCCCCGAGGCCGAGATCGATGCGGCGGCCGCCGCGGCGACTGCGGCGCTTAGCGCGGTGACCGGCAAGGAACCGGAGAAATTCGTCGATCGTTGATCGATTAGGAGAACGAGATGGCTGACGCTCTTGGAATGATCGAAGTCAAAGGCTTCGTCGGCATGGTCGAAGCCGCCGATGCCATGGTCAAGGCCGCGAAGGTCGAGCTCGTCGGATACGAGAAGACCGGCGGCGGGTACGTGACCGCCGTCGTGCGCGGTGACGTCGCGGCCGTCAAGGCGGCGACCGAGGCCGGCCAGCGCGCCGCCGAGCGCGTCGGCGAGGTCGTCTCGGTCCACGTCATCCCGCGTCCGCACGCGAACGTCGACGCGGTGCTGCCGCTCGGCCGCGCCGGCAACGGCGGCACGACGAAGTAGGCATGGTCCTCGGCAAGGTCATCGGTACGCTGGTCGCGACTCGCAAGGAGCCGACCCTCGAGGGGCTCAAGCTCCTCGTCGTGCGTGCCTGCGACGTCGACGGCAACCCTAGCGGTGGTATCGCCGTCGCGGTCGACGCGGTCGGCGCCGGCATCGGCGAGGTCGTGCTGTACGCGTCCGGCAGCTCGGCGCGCCAGACCCAGGTGACCCAGAACCGTCCGGTCGACGCGACGATCATGGCGATCGTCGACGAGGTCGCGGTCGACGGCGAGCGCCGCTACGTGAAGGATTAGGCCGTGGCCACCATCGACGAGCGCAAGATCGAGGAGATCGTCGCGCGCGTGCTCGATCGGCTCGGCGGCAGCGTCAGCGCGGCACCCGCGCGGGGCGCTCCACCCGAGCCCGCCACGCCGAAGGCGAACATCCCGCGCGGCACGAACGGCGTCTACCAGGATGCCGATCAGGCCGCGAAGGCGGCGCGGCGCGCGTTCGAGCAGAACGAGCGCACGCCGATCGCGACGCGCGTCAAGATGGTCGAGAACATGCGCAAGGCGGTCCTCGCGAACAACGACGCACTGTCGCGCTACGCCGTCGAGGAGACTGGCCTCGGCCGCTACGAGGACAAGCTGTCGAAGAACGCGCTCGTCGCGAACAAGACGCCGGGCTGCGAGATCCTGCGCTCGCTCGCGTACACGGGCGACGACGGCCTGATGCTGACCGAGCGCGCGCCGTACGGCGTGATGCTCGCGATCACGCCGACGACGAACCCGACCGAGACGATCCTCAACAACGCGATCGGCATGGTCGCGGCCGGCAACGCGGTGGTGTTCAACGTGCACCCGTCCGCGGCCGGCGTGTGCAACTGGTGCGTCCACCTGCTCAACGAGGCGATCCAGGCCGCGGGTGGCCCGCGCGACGTGATCACGAGCGTCGAGCGGCCGACCATCGAGAGCGCGAACGTGCTGATGAAGCACCCGCTCGTTCGCATCGTCGTCGTCACCGGCGGTCCGGCGGTGGTCAAGCAGGCGATGAACTCGGGCAAGAAGGCGATCTGCGCCGGCCCGGGCAACCCGCCGGCCGTCGTCGACGAGACCGCGAACCTCGAGAAGGCCGCCGACGCGATCATCCGCGGCGCATCGCTCGACAACAACATCGTCTGCATCGCCGAGAAGGAGGTCGTCGCGGTCGATGCGATCGCGACCGGCCTCATCGAGCAGCTGCGCCGCAAGCCGGTCCTGTGGCTCGACGCCCGTCAGGTCAAGGAGCTCGAGAAGGTCGTGCTCGAGGGCGACCACGTCAACAAGAGCTGGGTCGGCAAGGACGCCGCGGTGATCGCGAAGCAGATCGGCATCGGCGGCCACGGCCACGACTTGCGCCTCCTCATGTGCGAGGTCGACGAGCAGCACCCGTTCGTCCAGCACGAGCTGCTGATGCCCGTGATCCCGCTGTTCCGCGTCCGCGACGCCGCCGACGCGATCGCCGCCGGGCTGCGCGTCGAGCACGGGTTCCATCACACCGCGACGATGCACTCGACGAACATCGACAACATGTCGGCGATGGCGCGCGTCTGCAACTGCTCCATC
>DAIRFU010000357.1:0-7523 GCA_036794935.1 Kofleriaceae bacterium
CGGCGATGCGACCGATGGACACGCCCGACACGCCGACGACCGTCGCGAGCTGGAATGCGCGCGACAGGATCGCTTGCCTGGTCTCTTCGCCCTTGCTCACCCGTGAATAATAGAACGGTCGTGCGATTTGTCAAACGACCTCCGGAACGCAAGCAGGGTCGCAGGCTTGGCGTCGGCCGGGATCGGACCGCCCTTCCAGTCCGTACAATCATGGACATGCGAGCTGGAGTTGTTGGCGCGCTCGCGCTCGCGCTCGTGCTCGTCGCCGGCTGCGGGCGGCTGCACTTCGATGCCGGCGCGAATGCCGATGGCTCGGTGCCCGGCGATGGCGGCGACGGCGACGCGCAGGGACCGCCGTGCAATCTCGCGACGCCGTTCGGCGCACCGGTCCTGATCGCGGAGCTGAGTGATCCGCTCGCGTTCGACGGCACACTGCGCCTGTTGCCCGACGAGCTGAGCGGATACTTCTGGAGCCGCAGCGGCCGCACCGATAACGACATCTTCCTCGCGACCCGGCCCGACCGCGCGACGCCGTTCACGATCACGACCGTCAGCGGCATCAACACGACGAGCAACGAGCTCGATCCGGCCATCTCGTCGGACGGCAGCGTGCTCGTGTTTCGCCGCAGCGGTCCCGGCGACGATCTGTACGTCGCGTCTCGCGTCGCGCCGGACGAGTTCTCGGCAGCCGTCGCGATCGCGTCGATCAACACGGCCAACGGCGAGAACCAGGGATTTCTCCCCATCGGTCGCGACGAGCTGTACTTCCAGCGGCTGACCGGGACCTCCGCCGATCTCTATCTATCGTCGCGCACCGGCACGACGTTCTCGGCACCGACGTTGATTGCCGAGCTCGCTGCGCCCGACGAGGAGGAAGGCGATCCGGTCGTCACGCCGGACGGGCTCACGATCTACTTCCGCTCGGATCGCGTCGCGGCGTTCGGGGGCTTCAACGTCTACACCGCATCGCGCGCGACGACCGCCGACGCGTTCGGCCCGGTGTCGATCGTGCCGAACGTCAACACCGATGCCGACGACGGCCCGAGCTGGATCTCGCCCGACGGCTGTCGCCTCTATCTGTCGAGCGATGCCGCGGGTACGCATGACATCTACGTCGCGTCGCGCGGGATGTAGCGCCTGGTCGGGGTGTGGTGGCGGCGTTCGTGATCTAGAGTGACCACCGAGATGGCTCGCGAGCGCCTGGACAAGCTGCTGGTCGATCGCGGCCTGGTCGCGAGTCGCGAGCGTGCGCGTGCGCTGGTGATGAGTGGCGCCGTGCTGGTGCGCGGCCAGCCGCAGACGAAGCCGGGCACGATGCTGGATCCGAGTGTCGAGATCGTGTTGCGGCAGGAGGATCACCCGTACGTCTCGCGTGGCGCGCTCAAGCTGATCAAGGGCCTCGACGCGTTCGAGATCGATCCGACGGGCGCGGTCGCGCTCGACATCGGTGCGTCGACTGGCGGCTTCACGGACGTGCTGCTGCGCCGCGGTGCCTCGCGCGTCTACGCGATCGACGTCGGCTACGGCCAGCTCGCGTGGTCGCTGCGCCAGGATTCGCGAGTCGTCGTGCTCGAGCGGCAGAACGTGCGCAACATCGAGCTCTCGCTCGTGCCCGAGGCGTGCGACCTCGCCGTGATCGACGTGTCGTTCATCTCGCTGACGCTCGTCTTGCCTCGCATCGCCGAGCTGCTGCAGCCGCCGGCGGGCAAGCCGATCGTTGCGCTGGTCAAGCCACAGTTCGAGGTCGGACGCGAGCAGGTCGGCAAGGGTGGTGTCGTGCGCGACGAGGCCGCGCGCCGCGGCGCCGTCGACAAGATCCGCGAGTGGGCGAGCGGCCATGGCTTCGTGGCGGGCGCCGACGTCGAATCACCGATCACGGGCCCGGCGGGCAACGTCGAGTACTTGCTGCTGCTCCGGACCGCCTGAGGTTCTCGTGTTGACGGCGCACGCCCCAGGCGGTACTTATTTGCGGAATGAACGTTCGTTCCGTAAAGAACGGGCGCGACGCCCGGCGGAGCGATGCCGCGGATGGCGCTCGCCGCGCAGGTGCCCGGAGCTCGTCGGCGCCGGTGGGCGAGTCACGGGCGCGGGTGGGCGAGGCACGGTCGCCGGTGGGCGAGTCACGGGCGCGGGTGGGCGAGGCACGGTCGCCGGTGCGAGGCCCGGCACTCGAGGGTCGGCCCCGGCCGCGTCGCGGTCGCCCACTGGTCGACGACAAGCGGCGCATCATTCTCGACGCTGCGTTGCGCGTATTCGCGGCGCGCGGGTATCACGGAACCTCCGTTCCGGATGTTTCGGACATGGCGGGCGTCGGCGTCGGCACGCTCTACCGCTACTTCGCGGACAAGAACGCGCTGGTCAACGAGGTGTATCGGGACGCGAAGCAGCGCCTGAAGGCAGCGCTGCTCGACGACCTCGCGCCACCCGACGCGTACAAGCTCGACGGGGGCGAGCGCTGGTTTGCCGAGCTGTGGCGGCGGCTCGCCGCGTTCGCGCGCGCGGAGCCCGATGCGTTCCGTTTCCTCGAGATGCAAGATCACGTCGAGTACCTCGACGTGAAGAGTCGTGCGCTCGAGCTCTCCGTGCTCGCTCCGCTGTGGCTCGCCGGCAAGCGGCTGCGCGCCCGCGCGGGTGGCCCGCCGGTCGACGTCGCGATCGCGCTGCTGTGGGGGGCGTTCGTCGGTCTCGTCAAGGCGAGCCGGCTCGGCTACCTGCCACTCGATGATCGCAAGCTCGCCGACGCAGGTGCCGCCGCCTGGCGAATGATCGCGCCCGAGGTGTCGCGCGCGTCCGCGGATCGTGCGGCCCACGATGCGGACGCTGCGGACGGCAAGCAGCACGCAACGCCATCGGCGGAGCGCGCGCCGCGCACGTCGCGCACGCCCCGCATGCCCGGCCCGTCCGGCCCGTCCGGCACGTCCGGCCCGTCCGGCACGTCCCGCACGTCCGGCATGTCTCGCCCCCCCGGCCGGTCCCGCACGTCCGGCATGCCTCGCCCCCCCGGCCGGTCCCGCACGTCCGGCACGGCCACGGCCCGCACGCCCGGCACAGCCCGCACGCCGGGCACGGCCACAGCCGGCACACTCCGCACGTCCCGCATGTCGCGCACGCGCACGCCCCGCACGAAAGGATGACCATGCTGACCACCGAGAACACGACCACGACGTCTTCGCGCTCCTCGCTTCACAGCCTCGACAGCCTCGCACGCAAGACCTCCGCGGAGCTCGATGCCCTCTACCGCGCCGCGACCGTGTCCACCACGATGCACGCCGCCGACGGCGCCCTGGTCGGACGCATGCTCGCCGTGCGCGGCCTGCCGGGCCCACTGGCGAACCCACTGCGGCGCTGGGCCCGCTCGCGCTCCTTCGTCTGGGAAGGCAAGACGTTCCAGGCGTCCAGTGACACGCGCGGCGTCGGCCACAATCGCGTCTTCATCCCCGGCGTGTTCGGTCACCAGAACCTGTTCCCGTTCGAGACCCTCTTTGGCCCGTCCGCCGTCGATGGCAGGCCGACCCTCATTCTCGATTACGATCTCGACGTCAACCCCGGGTACATCCGGCGCATCCACGACGAGGTCCGCGAGGTCGCCGAGGGGCTGTTCCTCGGGCCCGCGATGTGGAAGCGCGGCGACCACAGGACGCACGTGCTGTGGTTCGCGCTCGACTCGAGGCTGTCGTGACCGCGCAGGAGCGCGCGCGGGGCACGTCGGCGCCGTCGGAGAACGCGTGAACGCGCCGCGACACGTCTTGCTCACCGGCGCGTCGGGCGCGATCGGCTCTGCACTCGCGCGCGCGATGCGCACCGCGTGGCCGCAGGTCCAGCTCGCGCTCGTCGACCACGACGAGGCACCGCTGCGCGCGCTCGCGACCGAGCTCGGCGACGCGACCTCGTACCTCGCCGACCTGCGCGACCTCGCCGCACTGCCAGACCTCGTCGACACCATCGCCCAGGCCGGTCCGCTCGACGGTCTCGTCAACTGCGCCGGCATCATGCGCGTGCAGCAGCTCGCGTCGTGGAGCTGGGACGACGCGCACGCGCTCGTGACCATCGACTTGCTCGCGCCCCTTCGACTGCAAGATCTGCTCGCACGCGGCATGGTCGAGCGCGGCGCCGGATTCGTCATCAACATCTCGAGCATGGCGGGCCACGTGCCACTGCGCGGCTGCGCGTACTACGGTGCCGCGAAGGCCGGGCTCGCGATGGCCTCGGAGGTCGCCCGCGCGGATCTCGGTCGCCACGGCATCCGCGTCGTCACCGTCTATCCGGGGCCGGTGCACTCACCGCTCGAGGCCGGTGCGCGCGCGGACTACGGCGGCGGTGGTCTGTTCGGCCGGTTCGCGCCGACCGGCACCGCGCGCGAGCTCGCCGCGCGGATCATGCACGCGCTCGCGCACGACGAGCCGCGCGTGATCTATCCGCGCGTGTACGGCCTGGGCTGGACGGCACCCAACCTCAGTCGCTGGATCGCGCTGTCGTACGGCCCGCCGCCTGTACACTAGGAACCCGGCACGAGCGCCGAGCGGCGGATCGAATTGTCGACGTCGCGCCGGCCGCCCGTGCACCAGGAACCCGGCACGAGCGCCGAGGTGCGGATCACCTTGTCGACGTCGCGCCGGACCCGACCCAGAAGCGCCGCTCACCGGCGATGCCGGCCACCTTCTCGTAGAACGCGCGCGGCCCGATCCACGCGACCTCGCACTGCGGGTGCTCGGCGGCGATATCGACGAGGCACGCGAGCAAGAGCGCCTCCCCGAGACCCTTGCCACGATGCGCGGGCCACGTGCCGGTCGGGCCGAACCAGCCGAGGCCGCGGTTGTTGCCATCGTGCGCGGCGAACGCGCAGTACGAGACGCGCGGTTGCATGCGCGCGGCGCTCGGTTCGGCACGCCCCGCACGTTCGCCCGCGAGGTGCACGCCCGTACGCTCGACGGCGACGTGAACGCCCGCCGGCGCGCCTCCGCCCGTACGCTCGACGGCGACGTGAACGCCCGCCGGCTCGTCGGCGAGCGCGCGCTCGATTTCGTAGGGCCAAGCGCCCCCGAATTCGGCGGCCACGGCGGCGCACAATGCCTCGCGCTCGTCGGGTCGGGCTCGGCGGATCTCGTAGCCGCGCGCCGCGGCGCGATCGGCCAGCTCGGCCGCGCGCTCCCCCGAGACACGCGGGTTGTCGCGGACATCGATGATCAGGTTCGTCCGCGACTCGGCTCGCCGTTGCCAGCCGCGCTTCTCGAGCCACGCGATCGCGTCGACGTTGCGCTCGTCGATCCCGGGCGCCACGTAGTTACCCGGCTGGTCGAGCGCCGAGAGCGTCTCCATGCCCTCGGCACGGGCCGCCGCCGTGCACGCCGCGAGCAGACCACTCCCTGCACCGGCACGCCGCGCACGCGGCACGACCGCGATCAGGCGCAGCCAGCGCGCGGAGACGGCCGCCACCCCGACCAGCTCGTCGCCGTCCCACGCGCCGAACGGCTGCGCTGCCGACGTAGGGCCGGGACCGAACAGCTTCTCCGCCGCGACCTCGGCCGCGCGGTCGAATGCGCATGCCTCGGCGAGCACGCGCTCGGCGTCCGCCAGCCGCGCACGAGGCAGCGGCGCGATCTTCATCTCCCGACGGTAGCGCGCGCCGATCTACTCCACAATCGCAGTGGCGTGAGCTGCACCACGGCATCCGGCCGCGAAGGTCACAAGGGCAGCGGCGTGCCGGCCAGCGTGCATCGCGCCACGGCGACCCGGCTGCGACATTCACAGACGTAGCGGCGCGCTGCGGCGGTGCGTCGAGCCACGGCGGCCCAGCCGCGAAGTTCACAAATGCGCGGCGGTGTGCGACGGTCGCCACGATGCGCACGATGCTGCTATGCGCCGGGCTGTCGACGCGACTGGACAAGCTCGGCATCGAGTGCCCCAAGCCGATGCTGCCGGTGTGCGGGATTCCGATCTTGCGCTACGGGATCGCGAACCTCGTCGGGCACGGCATCCGCGATGTCGTCATCAACACGCATCACCGCGGCGACGTGATCCAGCGTGCGCTCGGTGATGGCAACGCACTCGGCGCACGCATCCAGTACAGCCACGAGCCGGCTCTCCTGGGCACCGGCGGCGGCCTCAAGCACGCGCTGCCACTGCTCGATCCCGATGGCAGCGACGAGCCGTTTCTGTCGCTGAACGGCAAGCTGATCTTCGACCTCGACATCACCGCACTCGTCGCTGCGTACCGCGCCGCGGGCGACATCCTCGGCATGATGGTCGTGCGCCGCGTCCCCGACGCGAAGGCGTGGGGCGCCGTCAACGTCGCGTTCGACGGTCGCGGGCCCCACGTCATCGACGTCCTCGGCGACGGCGAGCACATGTTCTGCGGCGTGCACGTCACGCGGCCGTCGGTGATGGCGCGCCTGCCCGACGGCGTGTCCGACTCGATCCGCCAGGGGTACCTGCCGTGGCTGCGCGGCGGCGAGCGCGTCGCGGCGTACGAGCACGAGCATGGTTACTTCGCCGAGCACTCGACACCCGAGCGCTATCTCGAGTCGAGCTGGGCACTCCTCGGCGGCACGACGCTGCGCCACCCGCCGGGCCCGACCCACGGCATCGATCCATCCGCGAAGGTCGATCCGCGCGCACGCATCGTCGAGCCGGTGCGGATCTGCGCCGGTGCGACGATCACGGGCGACGTCACCGTCGGGCCATACGCCGTCGTCGGCGAGGGCGCGCGCGTCGAGCGCTCGCTCGAGCACACCGTCGTGTGGGCCGGCGCCACCGCGGATGCGAGCAACGCCGGCGAGCCGATCGTCACGTAGCGCAGCGGACGCGAGCAACGCCGGCGAGCCGATCGTCACGTAACGCAACGGACGCGTGGCGTCCTCCACTCGCCGGAGCAGTCTACGCATCGCCGTCGCGCGGCTCGTCCAGTCGCCAGGGCAGTCTGCGCATCACGGTCGCGCCCGGGCGTCAGTCGCCGGGGCACACCGCGCAGTTCCAGCCGCAGTCGAGGCCGGTCTCGAAGCCATCCTGGACGCCATCACTGCACGTCGCTGTCGCACAGGTCCCCGCGCAGCTCTGCGTCTGGCAATCGGCGGCGTCCTCACACGCCGCGCCGCCAGCGCACGGCATGCACGAGCCGCCGCAATCGACGTCGCTCTCGTCGCCGTCGCGTACGCGATCGAAGCAGGGCGCGGCCGGCATCGCGAGCGCGCAGTTGCCGCTCTCGCACGGCAACAGGTGCACGCCAAAGCCAAACGACAGTCGCGGCTCGCGCTCGCCATCGTGCACGATCTCGAGGTCGGGCTCGAGCAGATCCGAGATGAGCGAGTTGCCGGTCACCTCCTCGGGATCGACCACGCCGTCGGTGTTCGTGTCGAACAGGTAGGTCGCGAACGGGTGGCCTTGCGGGTTCGCGACGATCATCTGGATCAGCCCACGCGCGGCCTCGTCGAGCACCTCCGGCCCGACGCCGCCGCGGATCCGCGCATCCAGGCCGCCCGCGCCATCGGGATCGAAGTCGATCTCGAGGCCATCGATCGTGACGACCG
>DAIRFU010000916.1:0-2087 GCA_036794935.1 Kofleriaceae bacterium
CCATGTCGCTTCTTCCTCGTGGTGCGCGCGCGGGGCCAGGTGAACCAGAACGTCGCCCCGGCGTCGAGCTCGGAGTCGAGCCAGGCGCGGCCGCCGCGCGACTCGACGATCTTGCGGACGACCGCGAGCCCGATCCCGGTGCTCTCGACCTTGTCGCGCGGCTCGAGCGTCTGGAACAGCCCCCAGATCCGGTCCTGGAACTCGGGGGCGATGCCGACGCCGTCATCCTTGACGTAGATCGCCCAGCCGTCGTCCTCGGCGCGCGCGCCGACCTCGACGTGGACACCGGCGGGGTTGTACTTGACCGCATTGGTCAACAGGTTGAGCAGCACCTGCTGCAGCGGCGTTCGAGCCGTCTCGAGGCGCGGCAGGTCATGCACCGTGAGCTGCGCCGCGTCGGGGACGCCGAGCAGCTCCCAGAGCTCGCCGACCAGCGCCGCGACATCGACCTCGACGACGTCGCCCTCGCTGCGGTCGGCGCGGCTGTACGACAGGATGCCCTCGATCAGGCTCTCCAGCCGGAGCACGCGGCCGCGCAAGAGGCCCATGTGAAAGTGAGCCTCGTCATCCATCCTGTCGCCGAGATCGTCCTCGATCCACTGGCTCAGGTTCGCGATGCCGCGCAGCGGCGCCTTGAGGTCGTGGCTCGTCACGTACGCGAACTGGTCGAGCTCCGCGTTCTTCTTCTCGAGCTCATCGATCAGGTCGCGCGCGGCCGCGAACAGGTGCGCGTTATCCATCGCGATCGCCGCGAGGCCGGCGACGCCGGCGAGCAGCCGCTCGGTGATCTCGCCGAACCGGCCCGGCTCGTCGTGGCCGAACGCGAACGCACCGACCAGTGCGCCGCCGCGCGCGATCACGGGCACGGACAAGAAGCTCGCCGTCGGCAGGCGCGCGCCGAGCGTCGCCGGGCCGAGCTGCGTCGGCCGCAGCGGCAGCGGGAACGCCTCGCGCGAGGCACCAGAGACCGCGATGCGCGCGAGCTGATCTTCCTCGGCGTCGTAGCCGAAGTACAGCGCGCCGAACGCGGCACCGGCGAGGCGCGTCGCGACGTTCGCCACCCGCTGCGCGAGGGGACCGAGCTCGAGCTCGCTGGTCAGGTTCTTGCCGATCTCGTTGAGCAACTCGAGTCGCTCGGCCTGGGCGCGCAGCTCGGCCTCGGCGTGGTGACGTGCGTCGTCGGCGAGCTTGCGCTCGATGCCGAGCGCGATCGACGCGGCGGCCGTGGCGAGCGTTCCCGTGATGGCCGGGTCGAGCGGCCGCCGGCTGTACACCGCGAGCACGCCGATGACGTCGGCATCGACGCGCAGCGGATAGCCGGCGAACCCGACGATGCCGGCACGCTGCGCCCACTCGCGATTGCCGGCCCGCGGATCGTTCGGGTAGTCGTTCGTCAAATGCGCGGTGCCCCGCTCGACGATCTTGCCGACCTTCGCGCGGCCGAGCGCCACGCGGTCGCGGGTCTCTGGATCACCCTCGCCGCTGCTCGCCTGCAGCACCAGGTCGTGACGCTCTGGATCGAGCGTCCAGATCCGGGCGAGGTGCGCACCGAGGTTGCGCACGATCGCATCCGTGCACGCCAGCAGCATCTCGCGCAGCGTCGAGCGGCGGGTGAGGGCGTAGCCGATCTCGCCGACGAGCAATGCCTGCTTGGCCTGCAGCGCCTCGACCGGCTCGGGGGCGATCGGCCGCAGCGTGACCAGGAGGCCGTCGTGGTACGGGCGTGCGCGTGCCTCTAGCCAGCCGGCGGCGGGCAGCATCGCCTCGCTGATCAGCTCGGCGCGGTCGCTCATCGCGTAGCGCAGCGCAGCGCCGAGCTGCGTCGCCTCGAGCTCCGGGCACAGCTCCCAGAGCGTCGCGCCTCGCTGGCCGAGCAGGCGATGCGCCTCGGGATTGGCGAGCGTGATCCGCCACTCACGGTCGACGGCCACCACCGCGAACGGGAGCAGCATCAAGACGTCGTGAGCGTCGTCTTCGCCGGCGGGGGGCTCGATCGCGACAGCCACGGACGGACGATACGCGCCGGAAATTTCTCGTCAGCGGTTACGAACGTTAGCCGTCGGTGAGACGGCCGGATCCGGAGTACG
>DAIRFU010000358.1:0-7443 GCA_036794935.1 Kofleriaceae bacterium
CGACCGGCGGCGCGACGACCGGCGGCGCCGCGACCGGCGGCGCGACGACCGGCGGTGCCACGACGGGAACCGCCGGGGGCGCGGGGCACGACCGATCCACCGGCGACGGTGCAGCCGGTACGCACGTGACTGATCCGCGCGCTGGCGACACGGACGCCGGCGACACGCACGCCGGCGATACGCACGCCGGCGATACGCACGCTGGCGACACGCACGCTGCGGATGCACGCGGCACCGATCGGCACGCCGCCGACAAGAAGCCGGCAGTCACGCAGGAGGCGCCGCCGACCATCGAGCAGCTCTATGCCGCCGGGGAGTACGCGAAGACCAACACCGCGTGCACGAAGGCGGTCGTGTTCACCGCGGACAAGCTGCAGAAGTGCGCGCTCGCCGCGTGTCAGACCAGGAACATCCCGCTCGCGAAGCGCTGGCTCAACGCGATCGCGAAGGCGACGCGTCCCTCGATCATCGAGGCGTGCAGCGGCATGGGAGTCGACCTCGAAGCGCCGCCGACCACGTCTCCGCCGTCAGGATCGCCGTCGCCTGCATCGCCGCCGTCAGGATCTTCGCCGCCTGCATCGCCGCCGTCAGGATCGCCGTCGCCTGCATCGCCGCCGTCAGGATCTTCGCCGCCTGCGTCTCCGCCGGCCTCGTCCGTGGCGCCCGCGGCACCTGCTGCCCCTGATGCGCCCGCGCCGAGCGAATAGCCGCCCCGCGGCTTCGCCCTGAGTACCGTGGCATCAGCCTCGACCTGAGGACCGGGGCTTTCGGGTCGGTCTCGACAAGGCACCGGTTCCTTCGCGTCGGTCTCTACCGGGCACCCGGTCCTTCGCGTCGGTCTCTACCGGGCACCCGGTCCTTCGCGTCGGTCTCTACCGGGCACCCGGTCCGTCGCGTCGGTCTCGACAAGGCACCGGGGCTTGGCGCTGGCGCGGTCACCCCGAGGCGGGTGCCGGCTCGGAGCGCTCGCGCTGGGCGGTCGCGCCGCCCGGCGCTCCTCTCAGTTCGTCGTCGTACCGAGGGCCGGCGAGAGATCGTGCGGGTCGCGCCCCGACGTATCGGCCTTGGCGCTGGCGCGGTCACCCGAGGCGGGGACCGGCTCGGAGCGCTCGCGCTTGACGGTCGTGCGCACGGTGCCGTCACTCTTGGTGTCGGCGTGCTTGCCGTTGCCGTCGCCGTGCTTGCCATTGCCATTGCCATCGGCGTGCTTGCCGCTGCCATCGGCGTGCTTGCCGCTGCCTTCGGCGTGCTTGCCGTTACCGTCGGCGTGCTTGCCGTTACCGTCGGCGTGCTTGCCGTTACCGTCGCCGTGCTTGCCATTGACCTCGGCGCGGTGGCCATTGCCCTCGCGGCTGCCATTGCCATTGCCATTGCCATTGCCGTTGCCGGAGGTGTCCGGCTTGACCTCGAGCTTGGCGACGCGCTTGCCGGGGGCGGCCTTCTCGCCCGAGACCTTCTGGGCCTCGCGCTCGCGCTCCTCGCGCTCCTCGCGCTTCTTGTCGCGCAGGCGGCGCAGGCCACCCTGCATGATCTCGGCGATGAGCTGGTCGTACTCCATGCCGCTCGCCTTCGCGATCAAGACGAGATCCGAGTAGTCCGGGGTCAGGCCCGGCAGCGGGTTGACCTCGAGCACGTAGATCCTGCCGTCGGCATCCATGCGCATGTCGACCCGGGCGACATCGCGGCAGTCGAGCGCCCAGAACGTGGCGCGCGCGATCTTCTCCATCGCCTTCTGCTCGACCTCGTTCAGCTTGGCCGGGCACTCGTAATAGACGTACTCCTCCCAGTCCTGCTTGACCGTGTAGTCGTAGACCGGGCGCGGGTTGTCCTTCTTCTTGAACTTGATCTCCATCGGCGGCAGCACGCGCGGGCGCTTGTCACCGAGCAGGCCGACCGTGAACTCGCGGCCCGCGATGTACTCCTCGACGAGCGCCGGCTGCCGGTAGCGCTCGACGCAGTCCTTGACCGCGGCGCGCAGCTCGTCCTCGTTGTCGACGATGCTCGTCGAGCCGATCCCCTTGCTCGAGCCCTCGGCGTTGGGCTTGACGATCAGCGGGTACTTCATGTCCGCCGAGATCCGCTCGCGCGGCGACTCCATGAGCTGGAACTTCGGGGTCAGGATGTCGTGCTGGAGCAGCACCTTCTTGCCGAGCGCCTTGTCGAGCGCGATCGCGAGGGTCGCCGAGTCCGAGCCCGTGTACGGGATCCCGAGCAGCTCGCAGAGGGCAGGGACCTGCGCCTCGCGGTTACGCCCCTCGACCCCCTCCGCGATGTTGAAGATCAGGTCGACGTCCGCCTCGGCGAGGACCCGGGGCAGGTCCGGCGTCGCCTCGAGGTGAACCACGATGTGGCCCTGGCGCGCGAGCGCGTTGGCGATCGCGATGATGGTCTCCGGCGGATCCCACTCCGCCTCGTCATCGCCGTTGGCCGAACGCTTCACGTTGTACGTGAAGCCGACCCGGATGGGCTGCAGCTTGCGCTGGCGCCGGGCCGAGAAGCCGCCAAGCTGGCTCGCGGTCGCCAGGCCCGAGCGGACCGCGGCCGCGTTGAGAATGGCCGCGATCGTCGCCTGGTAGGTCAGGCCGACCTGGGCGGTCGCCGCGAACAACGACGAGCTGGTCGCGAGCGCCGGCAGTGCATTGACCTCGAGCAGGTAGATGCGGCCCTCGGAGGTGACCCGGAAGTCCATCCGGGCCAGGTCGCGTAGCCCGCAGCTGCGCAGCACCTCGTGAGAGATCTGCCGCAGCCGGGCCGCGACGTCGCGCGGCAGGTTGGCCGGGCACCGGTACTGCACCTTGGTCGGATCGACGTTCTTGAGCCGGTAGTCGTAGATCTTGAACTTCTCGTTCGCGTCGCTCGAGACGTCGTAGGACATCTCGACCGGGGTGAGCAGGCCGTCGTCATGGCCGACGCCTTCGATGAAGCCGACCGCCACATCGAGGCCGTCGATGTACTCCTCGACCAGCACGCCATCGGGGTAGGCGCGCAGCGCGGTCTTGAGCGCGCCGGCGAGATCCCGTGGCTCTTTCACCACGGATGACCCGAGCGCACCATTGTAGATGCCCTTGCTCGAGCCCTCGTGGTTGGGCTTGATGATCACCGGGAACGCCAGACCGGAGCCGCGCTCGAGCACGGACTCGTAGTTGCGCACCGTGACCAGGACGCCCCGCGGGCTGTCGATCCCGGCCCGCTGGACCAGCAGCTTGGTCAGCCATTTATCGAGCGTGATCGCGTTGGTGTAGGCGTCCGACCCCGAGAACGGGATGCCGAGCTCCTCGAACAGGGCGGGGTAGAACGCCTCGCGCATGCGGCCGCGATCCCCCTCCGCCGTGTTGAAGATGATGTCCGGATCGATCGCCTCGAGGCGCTCGAGCAGGTTCGTCGCCGGTCCGGAGACCTCGACCTTCTCGACCTCGTGACCCGCGGCCTCGAGCGCCGTGGCGATCGCGTTCACGGTGTCTGCGCTGTCGTATTCGGCTTCCTTCTCGGTCTCGCGAACGTCGGTGAGCCGGAGGTTGTACGTGAACGCGATCTTCATGTTCGACTGCATTCCTAGCAAAGCGGTGTGACAACAAAACAGTCAAGTGAAACCAACGCCCTATCCGGCGCACACCGATCGGGCGTCTGATACGTCATAACTGGGTATGCGATCCCTCTGGTTGCTGGTGCTGCTCGCGGCGTGCGGCGGACGCGCCACGCACACGACGCTGCCGACGCAGACGCCGTCGGTGACGCCCGCGCGAGATCTGGCCGCGGCAAAGGACACGGCGCCGCGAGCGCCCGCGGGTGCTCATCTGGTCGCCAAGGACCCCCGTGTCATCGATCTCGACATCATTCGCATCACCGCAACCAGCCGCGGTGTGGGCGGTGACCCCGAGATGGATCACGTCGCGACCGCGGATTTATTCAAGCAAGCAAACGATAGCGCGAAGGCGGGCAATAGCGAGCATGCAATCGAGCTGTACCGCCGACTGCTCGTCGAGTTTCCGGAATCGAAGTTCGCGCCGGTCGCGCTGTTCAACATCGCCGCGATCCTCGATGGCCGCGGCGACTTCGCGAACACGGTGGCGACGCTGCGCGAGCTCGTGAAGTCCTACCCGGACGCACGCGAGTCGATCGACGGCCACCTCTACATCGCGGCGCTGCAGAGCGATCGCGAACAGTTTGCGGACGCGCTCGCCACCCTCGGCGAGGTGCTCGCCCGCACCAACCTGACGTACGCCGACCGCATCGAGGCGTTCGCTCGCAAGGGCTACGCGCTGCTCGAGCTGAACCGCTACGAGGACGCGGACGCCGCGCTGACCGCGGCGATCGCCGAGTGGCGCAAGGTGCCGCGGCTCGAGGACCCGTACTACATCGCGATGGCGCACTACTATCGAGGCGAGATCGCGCATCGCAAGTTCCTCGCGGCACCGGCGCGGCTACCCGACGATCAGCTGATCGCCGATCTCGAGGCCAAGCGCGTGCTCGCGGTCACCGCCTACGATCGCTGGAAGCTGGCGCTCGGGTTCAAGCAGGCCTACTGGGCGACCGCGGCCGGCTACCAGATGTCACAGATCTTCGTCGAGCTCTGGCAGGCGCACGTCGAGGCGCCGTACCCGCATCGCATCGACGCCGCGGGCCGCGAGGCCTACGTGGTCGAGGTCCACGATCGGGTGCGCGAGCACCTCGAGAAGGCACTCGAGGGTCACCGCATGAACGTCGAGCTCGCGAAGGCGTTCGGTGTCGAGACGGTCTGGAGCCGGGCGAGCGCCCAGAAGGCGGCCGACGTGATGGAGCTGCTCGCCAAGGAAGGTGCGGGCCAGTACGTGACGCCGGCGAGCTGAAACCAGGTCGCACATTCACGCCGAGGCCAGCTGTCCTGGGGACGACTGACCCGACGAGCACGTGCACCTGCGCAGGTCCTCGCGTCGGCGCGTCCGGCGCTGG
This sequence comes from Kofleriaceae bacterium, assembly GCA_036794935.1. Classification (GTDB taxonomy): domain Bacteria; phylum Myxococcota_A; class Polyangia; order Haliangiales; family Haliangiaceae; genus JABFXX01. Next base: position 4,930 of record DAIRFU010000358.1, read on the forward strand.
CGCGGAGTATGCTGCGCGCGTGCTCATGCGCCATGTGATGTCGTTCGTGCTCGTCGCTGTCGTTGGATGTGGGAGCGGACCCGGCGGCGGCGATGACGGCGGCGGCATGGGGGCGCTGGACGGCCTGGTGAGTCTCGAGATCGCGCCGGCCGATCAGACGCTCGTCATCACCCAGAGCCAGCCCGCGATCAGCACGTACACCGCGACCGGGCACTTCGATGACGGCCGGGTCGAGGACATCAGCGACCTCGTGCAGTGGAACCTCGCCGAGGGGACGCTCGGCTCGTTCACCGCGAGCGAGCTCACGACCACGGTCGACAAGGGCGGCCAGACCGAGGTGGTCGCGACCGCAGGCGCCATCACCGGCTCGACCGGCGTGACGATCCGGCTCGAGCAGAGCTACTCGGATCCGGGCTCGACCTTGCCCGGCGATCCGGCCGCGCCGTTCACCGGCACCGATGATCCGGGGCGGGCACCGGGCCTGGTCTACCCCAACGACGGCGTGCTCGTGCCGCCGAACCTCGGCCGGCTCGAGCTGCACTTCATGCCGGGTGCGAACAACACGCTGTTCCAGCTGACGTTCGAGAGCGCGGTGCTCCACCTCGAGGTCTACCTGCGCTGCACCCAGCCGATGAACGGCGGCTGCATCTACCAGCCGGATCCGCAGGTCTGGGCCTGGATCGCCGAGAGCCAGCGCGGTGGCGCGCCGCTGACCTGGCACGTGCGCGGCACCGATGACGCGGGCACCTCGGTCGGCACCTCGGGCGACTTCTCGATCCGGTTCGCGCCCGAGAACGTGACCGGCGGCATCTACTACTGGACGACCACGAAGAAGGCGATCATGCGCTTCGACTTCGCGTCGGACACGCAGACCGTGGCCGAGCAGTTCATCGGCACCGAGATGACGGGCGGCACCTGCGTCGGCTGTCACGCGCTGTCGCGCGACGGCAAGAAGATGGTCGCCGAGGCCGGCGGCCAGAACGACGGCCGCGTACTCCTGCTCGACGTCGCGACCAAGCAGCCGCTCGTCCCGTTCGGGTCGACCGAGAAGAGCAACTTCGAGAGCTGGAACCACGATGGCAGCGCGTACGTCGGCGTCTACGGCGACAAGAACGCGACGAACTTCAACCTGATGGTGTTCGACGGGACGACCGGCGCGGTGACCGAGACGATCGACGCCGGCGGCGCGTCGGCCAACCCCACCGATCATCCCGACTGGTCGCCGCTCGGCGATCGCATCGCGTTCGTCAACGTCGGCGTGAAGAACACGTTGCAGAAGATGTACAACGGCGAGATTCGCACCGTCGCGCAGAGCGGCGGCACCTGGCAGCCGCCGGTGGTCCTCGTGCCGCGCGCGGCCGGCAAGAACCGCTACTACCCGGCGTTCTCGCCCGACGGCAACCTGCTCGTCTTCAACGAGTCGACGTGCAACGCGGGCAATACCGGCAGCGAGTGCGACGCCGACACCGACCCGACGGCGACGCTCTATGCGATCGACGCGATCGCCGGCGGGACGCCGACCGCGCTGGTGAACGCGAACGCCGCGGGCGTCGCCGATGGCGCCACGACCGCGCTGACGAATTCGTTTCCGAAGTGGAACCCGTTCTCGTTCCGGCTGACCTCCGCGGGCGGTCGGCTCGCGTGGATCACGTTCTCGTCGACGCGACAGTACGGGCTGCGCAGCCCGCCGGGGAACGGCACGCTGCTCTGGATGGCCGCGATCGATCTCGACGCGCCGGCAGGTAGTGACCCGAGCTTCACGGCGTTCGCGCTGCCGTTCCAGGACTTCGCGACGTCCAACCACATCGCGCAGTGGACCACCGAGGTCGTCGGGCCGATCTTCTAGCGCCCGGGGAGGGCCCGGGAGCGCGATCGGTCGCATATATAATGATGCGCGTTTGAGCGTGGCCGCTTGACGAGCCACAACTGTCCGTTTATACGTTCGTGCCTCGCGGCCGCGGCGTATCGCTGGCGTAGCTCAACTGGTAGAGCACCTGACTTGTAATCAGGAGGTCGCGGGTTCAAGTCCCACCGCCAGCTCGAACATAGAGGAAACGATCGATAGCTTTTGATTCCCGGAGGGATGCCCGAGCGGCCAAAGGGAGCAGACTGTAAATCTGCCGGCTTATGCCTTCGGTGGTTCGAATCCACCTCCCTCCACGAACAGCAGGACGACACGACGAGACGACAACAGGACGACAGGACGAATAGAAGGAGAACGTCAGAGTCAGATGCGGGTGTAGCTCAGTTGGTAGAGCTCCAGCCTTCCAAGCTGGTTGTCGCGGGTTCGAGTCCCGTCGCCCGCTCCGAGCGGCTATAACCGCTCACCGAAACATCTTCCGCCCTCTTAGCACAGTGGCAGTGCACTTCCTTGGTAAGGAAGGGGTCCCGAGTTCAATTCTCGGAGAGGGCTCGCTCAACAAAAGGACGCGGAGCACATGTCGAAGGAAAAGTTTGTTCGCAACAAGCCGCACGTGAACATCGGAACGATCGGTCACGTCGACCACGGTAAGA